>JADJPW010000014.1 GCA_016713035.1 Verrucomicrobiaceae bacterium | reverse complement strand
AGTAAATCGACCGTCAGCGTCTCCGTGATCGGAATGGTCCTTTCGACATAAATCGGCTCCGCAGGCGTACTTTGACCTCCCAATCCACGAAAAATCCGCCGAGGAGCCAAAAACGGTGAGGTGGAGCAAATCGAGGGCACCGAGGCTGCTTCCAGATACCTGGGAGGCCGTTTCAGCGGCACCTCACGGCCATGGAACCTCAATGGGGCACAGCAACAGGTGCCTGGAAATAATACGGCATGCAATGTGGCTCGCCCTCTCCATCCAAGCACCAGCGCCAGATGCATCCGTGCATCCTGCGCCACTGCCATCGGCACGCTTCACACACGCACGGTCAGCGGCTCTGGCAGCGCCTCGTAGCCGTACCGCAGCGCCTCACGCCACGTAATCGCTCTCGGAACCAGCCACGCATCCAGCGGATGGCGTCCCAGGCTCCGGCTTCGGCTGCCCCAGCAGCAACTCCGCATGCGGATTCCTCGAAGATGACCCCGTTTTTGTCCGTCAGTACGATCGCCGCTGGATCGGGTGCGGTGGCGCTCGGAATTTCTCCTCCATTGAACCGCGTAAGCTGCCTCCTCATAACAGCCCTCCGTCACGTCCTGGATGCAGACCAGCAGCGAGCCACCTGGCGGTCTTGCCACGGGATGAAACTCGATCTCCATGGGCAAAGCCCTCCTGCCGTAACCAGCCCGAGACAGTGCGCGTGAGCCGCCTCCGCCACACTCTCTCCGCCAAGCCACTGCCATATGCCAGGTGCTGCGCCCGTGGGGCATGCCGCCTGTGACGCCTCCACGCCTGTCTCCTTATCAATCGGGCGTCTCAGCATCTTCGCGACTAACTCGTTCAGGTAAATCGGCGTGCCACGCTCATCAAGCACCGAGAACCACGAGGCGCGGCACTCAAGGCAGAAGCTCCACAAACGAGATTCACGCTTCACAAAGCCGCGCTCCGCCTCCGGCATCGTGCTCCGGCTCCTGCTTCGCTCGGGAGAGCTCCCTCCAGGTTTTTGGAGATTCTCAGGTCAGTTCATGTGGCGGTGCGACTCAGGGGCGGCTAACTCGCAGATTCCGTAGCGCGCCATCAGCACATGTTCCGGCACAGGGGCTGACTTGCGGCGGAGGTATCACCGACTCCGGCACGCACTGCGCGGTCCAAGCGTCTCTGCCGCAACCCTCACTCCATGTTTGGATGGATTTGGCACGGCTTGACACGAGGCCAGCGCTGCTCTCCGCTGCCGTTTCTCAGTGTGGAAGTCATCTGCGGTACCGCATCGCTAGTCCCTGCTCATGTGCGGCACAGACCTCTACATACTGCTGGCGCAGTCGCGCGCGCATCCGCTGCAGATTGCCCAGGCATCCCAAAAGTCGTCTTCCCTCGGCGATGCCGTTGTCGAGCACCAGATGCGCGGCGGCGGCATTCGCTCTCTGGATGACACCATGGTCATCGAGGCAAGGCATCGCGAGTAGAGGGCAATCAAACGGGTCCGGCTGCACGAGGGCAACGCTTTCGGGTGCCTCCTGACTTTCTGCCGCTATCAAACTCGTCACTTTCTGCGGGCATGACTCCGGTGTTGAATTTCTCACGGTGCCATCAGTCCACCACGCTTCCTGCGTCGCATTTCGCCTGCGCCAGGCAGACCACACCTCCCAGCGGTAAATCACGGCGACCATCTGCGTCATACTCACTCCTGACGATGTAATGGCACCTTGGAGAGCTCTTTTTCAGAACCTGTCGCCATCCGGGGTGCAGGTTCGGGAAGCTCTCACACTGGCGACACCCCGTGATCGTCTCACATACTGGGTCAATTCTCGCAGCCACTGGATTAGTCCGGCTGCTTGGCGCGTTCCGCGGTCAAGAATGGCCATCTCCGCGGACTGTTCTCCACCATAACCAATATAGCATGCATATCATCGCCCGTGTCGGAAGGGGCAGGAGGACTCCTGCCGGGACTGAATGGGCTTAGCTTGGAGGCTCATTCTCCTCGGCAGGCTGGATGATACGGATCGTCTGCAGCTTGGGCTGGATGACGTTTTGAGCACGGAAGACGACATTGAGAGGCGGGAGGGATGAAAGTCGGGAGAATTTTAATAATTTAACAAGCCCAAGCTTTTCAACAAGGCGAAAAGATGAAGATGGTTGCGACTCAGTTCGGCAAAAAACGCCGCCGATGGCAGAATCCTTTCAAAGACAATAAGTGCCTCATTCTCGGTGATAAGGCTCTTTTTTTTTCAGGATGGTATGGGCTCCATAAATCTGCTCCAGAAGCACGATCAAGGCCACCTCATGCTGAAGCGTCAGGTCCGAGAGTCGCCAGAGAGCATCCGCCTTCTCTCGCAGCTCTGGCGAGTGTCCATCCGCACCGCCGATGAGCACGCAGACACGCTGCGTTCCAGCGAGATGCTGTTTTTCGATCCAACGCGCTGATCCGCTACGGCGGAACTCGCCGCGCTCATCGAGCGCGATGCGCAGTGCATTTCTGATGCGGTGAGCATCTGTTGTTCTCCGCTGGCACGAGGGCCTTCTTTGAGGATGACGATCAAGCCGAGTGTAATGTTGGAGGCGTTTTAAGTAGGTTTCTACCGCTTCCCGAGCCCAGGGAAAAGCCGGTTTGCCTACGGTGATAATGCGCCAGTTCATGTGGGTGGGCGGCATGGACTCGGAAAAATGCCAAGTCAGCAAATCGACCAAGTCATGGTAATTTTGGTTATTTGAAATGTTTTACCTATTCCTGTCATCGTTGTTGTTGCACATTTTAAGAATCGTTAAAAAAAGGAAGCTAATTTCAAAATAGCTCTTTAACCTTAAACAACCAACGCCTTCATTATGAACTCACGTTCTCTGACCATCCTTTGCCGTGCCAGCGCTGGTGCGGCTGCGTTCTATCATCGCCTCCTGCTCCTTGCCCCCTGGTCCGGCTTGAGGCAGATTCAGTCCCAGGGATTGATCCCTTTATGATGAGCGATGGAGCTCTCTGCAAATCAATAGCACACCACGTATCCAGCCGATGGCTGCTGCCGCACCGAAGATCCAGACTCCTCGCGCTGTCTGCCTCTACCACGCCGGGTGTGAGCACACCGAATCGGTCAGTCCGGTTGAGGACCGCGTTGACTCCGCTCCAGTGCTCCCTCGGCAAAAGATCACTCCGATGCCGACAGCCACTGTCGCGTCAGAACTTCTGGCTATATGCGCTCCCCCTTCTTCAATCCTCCCGCCTCGTCGATGTGCGTGGAATGGAAGCTGGCTCCAAAGTGGTCTGCCCTTACACGCAGAAGCCCTTCTTGGTCCCCAATGGCATCAGCAACGCCGTCTCTCTGCTCCTAAAGTCTCCACGACGCCTAAAATCGTCTCGGCTCCTGAGCCCAAAGTGACTCCTACCGCTCCCCGTGTGGAAACAGACGTGGTCCCGAACACCAATGTCACGGCCCTCAATAACAGCAAGCCCACCCCTGCTGTGAATACCCTTTGCCAAGCCCAAAGTCCAGGCCCCCGCTGCTCCTGATCTCCCTACGGCACCTCCATCTCCGGTCGCCCTGGCTTTGTGAATGGCCCTTATGCCGCCAAGCACCAGACAAATCGATGTCACAAGCCTGCCTCTCGGAATGGAAGTGAAATGTCGGCTACACTGGCAAACTCTTCCGCGTCCCGCAGTAGTCGCCATTCTTTGCAAAGCTGCTCCTTTCACACCCCGTCTGGTTCCGCCGGACAGGGTTTTTTTGCCCTGTGCTTTGGTAGTTCGCTGTTAGGCGAGAGGGTTGGGAAAATCTTCGGATAGCTTGAAGGATTGCCGTTCTCAGCACCTTCGCTTAAAGAGCGCATCTCGTGACCGACGTCCATCCGCATCCCAGGCCACACCTTCCTGCACTTTCTCTCCTACATGGGGCAGATCGCGTATCTGCTGCGTGATCTACTCCATGCCTTCATTCACAGCGTATGGCGGCTCCGGTATTGTAGCCCATCAGATTGTCTCCATCGGCGGCTACGGCTCGCGAGGCTGTCGTCATCGTCACTGGCGCATTCACAGGGGCCGTCTTCACTTTCCAGACCTATGCCAAGTTTGTCGATTTCGGAGTCGGAGTCCTCCCGTCGGGGCCATCGTCTCCGTCGCACTCTGCCGCGCTCCGGACCCGTATTGGCCGGATTGATGGTCGGCGGGCGAGTCAGGGCCGCCATGGCCGCTGACATCGGCACCATGAAGGTCACTGAGCAGGTCGATGCCCTCCGCGTCATGGGCGTGCATCCGGTCGATTTCCTCGTGCTGCCGCGCTTTATCGCCATGCTCATCTCCATGCCCATCTTGGTCGCGGAGTCCATCACCTGCGGCCTCATGGCCTCCTATGCCGTCGCCGTCTATGGTTATGGTGTTCCTGCCTCCTGGTTCATGAGTCACATGGTCGATCACACGAATCAGTGGGACATCGTCATCGGCATGATCAAAGGCTTCGTTTTCGGCATCATCATCACCCTCGTCGCCTGTCACCAGGGTTTGAGTGCGGAGAATGGAGCTGTCGGCGTCGGCATCGGCACCACCCGTGCCGTCGTCATCTCCTCGCTCGTTATGCTCATCGCGAATTTTTTCCTCTCCATCCTCCTGAACTACATCTGGCCGCTTGGCAATTCCGTCTAAACGCCGCCTGTTTGCTGCGTTCCACCCCACATGGTCGATTACCATACAGAGCCCTTCATCCGCATCCGCGGCCTGCATAAAAAGCTAGGCTGGCAGCACATCCTGCGCGGCATCGACCTCGATGTCTTTCGCGGTGAAACGCTCTGCATCATCGGCCCCAGTGGCGAGGGCAAAACGGTGACCATGAAGCATGTCATCGGTCTCATGCAGCCAGACAGCGGTACCATCGAAGTCGATGGCATCCAGGTCAATGGCCTCCGAGAGCGAGAGCTCGCTCCCGTGCGTCAGCGTGTCAGCATGCTCTTTCAGAGCGGAGCCCTCTTTGACAGCCTCACCGTCGAGCAAAACGTCGCTTTCCCCCTCGTCGAATCCGGCGTCCGCGACAAAAAGGAAATCAAAGAACGCGTCTCCCAGGCACTCGACATTGTCGGCCTCGGCCAGCATGGTCAGAAGCTCCCCGTCAATCTCTCTGGTGGCATGCGCAAGCGAGCCGGTATCGCCCGTGCCGTCGTCACCCGCGCCCAATGCATCCTCTACGACGAGCCCACCTCTAGCCTCGACCCCGTCGTCTCAGATGTCATCGACACCCTCATTTTGCGCCTCCAGGAGCGCCACGGCATCACCTCCCTCGTCGTCACCCAGGACATGAAAAGCCTCTTCAAAATCGCCGACCGCATCGCCATGCTCAAAGACGGCCTCCTTCGCTTCCTCGGCACCAAAGAAGAACTCCGCGCCTTTGACGATGAAGTCGTTCAGGACTTCATCGCCGGTCGCGCCCACGTCGATTTCTAAACACCCCTCCCCCCAACCTCTTTATGGAAGAACGCGACAAAAAAACTGAGCTACTCGTAGGCCTGTTCCTCACCGTGGGGCTCGTCATGATGAGCTTGCTCATCCTTCAATTCGGCAGCGTGCGCGACCTCTTCAAAGGTAGCTTTTTCCTCAGCGTCAGCTTCCCAGACGCCTCTGGCATCAAGGAGGCCAGCCCCGTCGTCCTCGCCGGCAAGCGAATCGGCAAGGTGAAGAACAAGCCCCGCCACAACGAAAACTTCAACGCCGTCATCATCGACCTCGAAATCTTCCAGGGCGAAAAAATCCCAGCCGAGTCCATCTTCACCATCACCACCGCCGGCCTCATGGGCGACGCCTTCGTCGATATCGAGCCACCGAAGCACATCTCCGACAAATTCATCACCGAAACGCAAACCGTGACCATCGTCGGCAAGGAAGCTGGCGGCCTCAGCAACCTACAAAGCGCCGCTGAAAAAATCGGCAAACAAGTCAGCTCCTTCATCGAAGACGACCTCAAGCCTGCCGTCAGCAAAGACCTCCGCCCCGCCCTAGCCGAGATCAAAGCTGCTACAACAAAGCTCAATCAAGGAGCCCTCAGTGATGAAACCATCTCCAAAATCAAAAACACCGTCGCGAAGCTCGACTCAGCCGTCTCCCGCGTGGACGAAAAAGTCTTCGGCGACCAAAACGTCTCTCATCTCAAAGAATCCCTGGCCGATCTCAAAGAAGCAGCGGCCAGCTTTAAAGCTGCCTCCAAAAACATTGAAGACAGCAGCAAAAAACTCGGCCCCCTCCTTGATAAACTCGACGCCCCCATCGCCAAGCTCGACAAAGTCATGGCCAGTGCCGACGACACCATGAAATCCATCAAAGGAGCCGCCGACAGCTTCTCCGTCGCCGCACGCAACATCACCAACGGCAAAGGCCTCCTCGGAGCGCTCATCAACGACCCGAAGCTCAAAACCGACTTCCACGACCTCATTTACAACATGAAAACCAGCGGCCCCGTCTGGTACAAAAACAACGCCGACAAGGAGCGATCCAAACAGCAGACGCAGCCCGCCCCAGCACCCCAGCCAGAACAGCCGAAAAAGCGCGGCTTTTTCCAAGGCAACTGACCCAACACCATTTCGTCCGCTCCATCCGTGGAGCCACACACGTCTATGGACTGCTCTCGCACCCCCACTCGTGATCCAGAAACTTGGCTCGATCTCGCACCGCCATTTTCTCAAAACATGGCTCGCGAGGTGAGGAGTTGGATTCAGCGCTGGGAGCCGGATCTGCAAGAGAGCATCAAATGGCACATGCTCTGTTTCAGCGGGCGAAAGCTCGTCTGTGCTCTCAGCGCCTGCAAAAAACACCTCGGCATCACCTTTTTTCGCGGCACAGAGCTGCGTGGCATCACTCAGCTCTTCAGTGAGCAAGAAGGCAATCTGAGCATCCAAACCATCCGCGTCACCGATTTCGCAAAACTCGACGCCCAGGCCCTAAAACGCCTTTTGCACGCCGCCGTGGCCCTGGATGCCGATTTGACCGCCAAACCACCACCCACGAAAAAACGCGCCGAATGGCCCATGCCACCCGCTTTGGCCGCCGCGCTCAAAAAGGGCCCCAAAGCCGCCGCAGGCTTCTCCAAGCTCACAGCAAGCTGCCAGCGTGAGTACAAAGTCTGGATTAGCCAAGCCAAACAGCCTGAAACCATCGCCCGCCGCGTAAAGGAAACGATCACCGCGCTCACCGCCGGCCGAAAATGGGGCCAGCGGAAGGTGTAAGTGTTCAAGACCGACCCCAAGAGCTTTTTCACTCCCGCGTCATGTGGAGTACCATGCACTCCCCTATACGCACACGTTGGCAAAAACTCGGCGGAAGCTCTTTACTCCTCAGCATCACAGTTCATTCCGCCATCCTTCTCGTGATGGGCCTCGTCTGGATGAAGCGAGATGTTTTCCGCGAGCAGGTGGACTTCATCCCCGCAGGCCGCTCGGAGACCACAAAGCAGGCGCACGACGATTTGAAGCATCGAAAGCGGCAAAATGCTGTGAAGACACTCGCCAAGAAAGCTCCCAAAGCACGCCTCGTGATCTCTCAGGTCAAGCCGGAGCATCTTCCAGCACCGGATGATGTCGTTTTGCCTGAAGCTGGGCCGGGCCTCGGTGTCTCCAATGCCGCCAGCACCATGAATATCGGTGCATCGAATGGCCTGGATGGCTTTCGTGGCTCCGGCCAGGGGAACTGGGTGGCCAGTGCGCCGAATCTTTTTCATTCACGATGTTCCACCCAGTCGCGGCTGGAAAAACTCCGCCAAAACGGCGGCAGCCCAGAGTGTGAGCAGGCGGTGTCGCGCTCGCTCGAGTGGTTGAAGACGCAACAGAATGCTGGCGGCTCCTGGGGCCGCTCAAACAAGGCCGCAATGACCGGGCTGGCGCTTCTTTGCTACCTCGGCCGCTGCGAGACGCCGGATTCGCCGTTTTATGGCGATCACGTCCGCTCTGGCATGCTCTGGCTCATCGAGCTGGCGGCCAAAAACCCGCACGGCATGCTCGCGGAGCAGACCACGGCGAGCTCAGCGGCTTACGAGCACGGGATCGCTACCTACGCACTCGGGGAGATGTATTCGTTTTACCGCCTCGGTGGCGCACGGCTGCCAGGACTGCGCGAGACCTTTGAAAAAGGGGTGCGCCTCATTCTCACGAGCCAAAACGAGCGCGGTGCCTGGACCTACGGCGGTCGCGATCATGCTTACGATGCGCAGAGTCATGGCGAAGACCTCTCCGTGACCGGTTGGCAATACCAGGCGCTCAAAGCTGCGAAGCACAGCGGCCTGAAGATCGACGGCCTCGACCGCGCCATCGACCGCTGCTGCGAATACCTTGCTTCCAAACAGACGAAGGACGGTGGCTTCGGCAAAACCAACCGTGACGAGCACTACAACCAATGGAGCCTCACCGGCTGCGGCCTGCTGGGCCTGCAAACGCTCGCAAAGGGCAAAAACGCCGCCGTGAAGAAGGGCGTGGCCTTTTTGCGCGACTTCCTGACTGCCGAACCGCTCGACTGGGACCGCAACTGCAACCTCTACTGCTGGTATTATCAAACGCAGGCCTTCTTTCAGGCCGGTGGTGATGACTGGCGCTTCTACAACGCGCAATTCCTCCCCCAAATCCTCAAGGCGCAGCAAGCTGACGGCTCCTTCCGCCGCGGCCGCCCCAACTGGCCCGCCGGCGATGCCGCAGACGCCATCTACCGCCAAACACTCTGCACGCTCCAGCTCGAGGTGTACTACCGCTACCTCAAAGTCGCGGACCGCGGTGAGGAGTCGATTTTTGAGCGGTGACCGGTTCTAACTGGCTACAGCCAAGATCTCCGGCTTTTGACTCACCAGGCTCAATAGCTTCAAAGCGGCTCCGCTTGGCTTGCGCACTCCGTTTTCCCAACTGATCGCGGTATTCCGCGGCACGTTCAGAAGCGCTGCAAAGGTGGCTTGGCTCACACCGAGGCGAGTGCGGATGCGTTTGATGTCCGCCGGAGGTAGCGGTTTCAGCTTCGGCGGCTCGGCCATCTGAGTGATGCGTATGTTGGGCATCGGTGTTTTGCTTTTTGCATGGGCGGCGAATGCCTGTACTCGCTCGACGAGGGCTTTCGCATTGAATTCGATCTCGTTCACTTTGGCTTTCATGGATGGTAACAGGATTTGATGATATGGACGGCTTCTCGGAGGGCTTTTTTGTCAGCGGCACTGAGGCTGGCTTTCGTTTGCTTGGTGTAGAAATGGAAGAGGATGATGCATGGCACATGCGGCAGCCAAAGGTAGATTACACGGGCTGATCCACTCTTGCCGCGCCCGTCGAGGCGAAAGCGGGCTTTGCGCAAGCCTCCCGTTCCTTGAATGAGGTCTCCCGAGTCAGGAGACTCGGCGAGTTCATTTTGAAACGTGCGCAATTCCTCGTCGGAAGCCTTTTGAAGGCACTCCTTGGTGAAACCGGGCAACTCGGCAAAGAACAGGCGCACAGGAAACTCTATCACCATGTCATATAGTATGGCAATCCCGGTTTTTGTCCGAAACAGCGCTCAGAACATTAAAAAATGGGTGTCAAACCTGCTCTTATGGCTAATTCTCTACCTCCCTCGACTTCCCCTCAATGAATACCCCTCAAACCTTCACCACTGGCAACGGCTCCGCCGGCAAGTTTTACTCCCTCCCGGCTCTTGAGGCCGCAGGCATCGGCAAAGTCTCGAAGCTGCCGGTTTCCATCCGTATCGTGCTGGAGTCGCTGCTGCGCAATTTTGACGGCAAGAAGGTCACTGAGGCGGATGTGAAGAATCTGGCGAACTGGAACGCGAAGAGCCCTGGCGAGTATGAAATCCCCTTCACCGTCGCTCGCATCGTGCTTCAAGACTTCACGGGCGTGCCGCTTCTGGTCGATCTGGCTGCGATGCGCTCGAAGGTGAAGCAGCTCGGCAAGAACCCGAAGATGGTCGAGCCGCTGGTGCCGGTCGATCTCGTGGTGGACCACTCGGTGCAGGTCGATTTCGCCGGCACGCAGCAGGCGCTGAATCAAAACCTCGCGCTGGAGTTTGAGCGCAACAAGGAGCGCTACCAGTTCCTGAAATGGGGCGAGCAGGCCTTTGACACCTTCAAAGTGGTGCCCCCCGGCATCGGCATCGTGCATCAGGTGAACCTCGAATACCTCGCGAAGGGTGTTTTGGAGAAAGACGGCGTGTATTACCCGGATTCACTCGTCGGCACGGACTCGCACACGACGATGATCAATGGCCTCGGCGTCGTGGGTTGGGGCGTGGGCGGCATTGAGGCCGAAGCAGGCATGCTCGGCCAGCCGGTGACCTTCCTGGTGCCGGAAGTCGTGGGCGTTTACCTCACCGGAGCGCTCAAAGAAGGCGTCACCGCCACCGACCTCGTGCTCGAAGTCACTCAGAAGCTGCGCCAGCTCGGCGTCGTCGGAAAATTCGTCGAATTCTACGGCCCCGGCGCGGTCAGCCTGCCGGTCACCGATCGTGCGACCATCGCGAACATGGCACCTGAGTATGGCGCGACGATGGGCTTCTTCGGCGTGGACGAAGAAACCGTCGCCTACCTGCGCGGCACCGGCCGCAGCGAAGAGCTTTGCAAGACCGTCGAGGCTTACTACAAAGCGCAGGGCATGTGGGGCATCCCCACCGAGAAGGGCAGCATCGAATTCACCACCGAGATGGAGATCGACCTCAGCGGCGTGGTGCCCTGCGTGTCCGGTCCGAAGCGTCCGCAGGACCGCATCGAGGTGCCTGCTTTGAAGACGAAGTTCCGCGACCTGCTCGGCGCGGATGTGAAGGCCGGTGGTTTCGGCAAAGCGGAGTCCTTCAAGCCCGCCGAAGTCGTCGTGAACAGCAAAGCCGACACGAAAGACACCATCACCGACGGCTCCGTGCTCATCGCCGCCATCACGAGCTGCACAAACACCTCCAACCCGAGCGTCATGCTCGCCGCAGGTCTGCTCGCGAAGAAAGCGAACGCCAAGGGCCTCACCGTGAAGCCTTCGGTGAAGACCAGCCTCGGCCCAGGCAGCCGCGTCGTGACCGATTACCTCACCAAGACCGGCCTCCAGGTCGAGCTCGACAAGCTCGGCTTCCAGACCGTCGGCTACGGCTGCACCACCTGCATCGGCAACTCCGGCCCTCTCGACGCCGGCATTGAAGATGTCGTCAAAGGCCAGGACGTCGTCGCCGCCTCCGTGCTCTCCGGGAACCGCAACTTTGAGGCCCGCGTGCATCAGAGCATCAAGGCAAACTTCCTCATGTCGCCCCCGCTCGTCGTCGCCTACGCCATCGCCGGCACCGTCGATATCGACTTGAGCAAGGACGAGCTCGTCGCCGGCAGCGGCGTCTATTTGAAGGACATCTGGCCCACGCTCAAAGAAGTGCGCGATGCCATGGAGTCCGCGCTTTCGCCCGATGTCTTCCGCAAGCTCTACACCGACTTCGCTTCGCAAAATCCGAAGTGGAACGAGATCCAGGGCAGCATCGGCGAGGTCTTCGAGTGGGACGGCAAATCCACCTACATCCAGCATCCGCCCTTCTTCGCCGACTTCAGCATGACCCCCGGCGACATCGTGAATATTGAAGGCGCACGCCCGCTCGGCATCTTCGGCGACAGCGTCACCACCGACCACATCAGCCCTGCCGGAGCCATCAAGAAAGCCAGCCCCGCCGGCCGATTCCTCACGGACAACGGCGTCACGCAGGCCGATTTCAACAGCTACGGCAGCCGTCGCGGCAATGACCTCGTCATGACCCGCGGCACTTTTGCTAATGTCCGCATCAAGAACCTCATGCTCGGCGGCAAAGAAGGCGGCGACACGCTGCTCCAGCCCGCAGGGACTGAAATGAGCATCTACGACGCTGCTGAGGCCTACAAAGCCGCTGGCACGCCAAGCATCATCCTCGGCGGTGAAGACTACGGCATGGGCTCCAGCCGCGACTGGGCCGCCAAAGGCACCCGTCTTCTCGGCGTGAAGGCCGTCATCACCAAGAGCTTCGAGCGCATCCACCGCAGCAATCTCGTCGGCATGGGCGTCCTGCCCTGCAACTTCAAGAACAAGGCCGACTACGACAAGGTCAAAGACCTCGCCGATGCCACCTTCGACCTCCTGGGCCTGTCCAACGACTTCAAGCCCATGAGCGAAGCCACCCTCCGCGTCCACAAGTCCGACGGCACGTCCTTCGACATCCCGTTGGTCGTCCGCATCGACACCCCCGTCGAAATCGACTACTACCGCGCCGGCGGCATCCTGCCCTACGTCCTCGCGCAGATCCTGCGTGCGAATGGGTGAAGTGAGTGAAGCTCTGATCTCGTGATTCCCAACTGCCGCTGTCCCGTTTGAAGGCCGCGGCAGTTTTGGTTTTGGTGAGGCAGTTTAATGTCGCCGCTCAACAGCACGTGGCACAGGGCTTCAAATAACGCCGCCTTCCCCTTGGACTCGTAGCGGGAGCGCACACGCTGCATCACCACCTGCATCAGTTCTTGCGCCCACTGGCGGTCATAGAGCAGGTCTGGGCTTTCATGATGCGCAGACTCCTGCTCATAGCGTCCTTCGGGATACTCAATGCTTCGCACTGCAAGGATGGGGATTCATCATTCATTTCTGAACTTGAGAGGCCTCGCGGATCAGGGTGCGGGCCAGTATGGAGTCCCCTGCGGTGGGGCTGGTGAGGGTGCGTTGGTGGAGATCACTGGCGGTGGAGATGGTTTTTAATTCAGCATCTGCTGCGGCAGTATCCCCGAGGGCGCGGTGGGCGAGGGAGGAAAGAGCATGCCGCATCAGCCAGTCGGTGGTATTGCCTCTGCCAAGCCAAGGCGTGATGATCTTCAAAGCCTCCGCCGACTTTCCGGAGCGGATGAGGGAAAGTGACTGGGTATAGGCGTAGCGATGCTTCTCAGCCTGGGGCGCGTTTTTGTAGGCGGCGGCGGCTCGTTGCACGATGTCGGCTAGCTCGGCACCATCGGCAGGTAGGGCTAGGCAAATGCTGGCCGTGCGGTGCTGGAGTCCGGCGCTTCCGAAAGGGGCGGTGTTCTTGAGTAAAGCTGTGCGCAGGGTGCGGAAGGTGGCTGCATCACCATCAAGGACTAGCTGAGTCATCCATCCGCTGGCATCAGCCACGACGCTGCTCCAGGCTCCCTCATTTTTGGGCTGGCTGCGAAGGGCCTCGTCATGGAGGCGCTGGAGCCACTGCTGGGCGGCGGGCAGGCGGGCCGCATTTGGCTGGCGGATGTGGAGGGAATGATGCAGCTCACAGGCACGTCTGGTGACTTCCACACGCAGTCGCTCGTGCTGGCCTGGCCAGGTTTTGGCTTCGACCTTGTCCCAGGCTATCTGCACGAGTGGCAGAGCTTCTTCTTGCTTGCCGAGGTATTCCAGGGCGCGGACCAGCTCCAGGGTGCAGAAGGTGCCCCGCCAGCCGAGGTCATTCTCTTGGGCGAGCTGGTGAGCGGTGCGGGCGTAGGCTTCTACCCGGTCACGCACACCGACCTCTCGCAGCACGCTGGAGGCGAACTTCTGCGCCTCAGCTTGGTAAAGCTTGCTGCCACCCTTCTCGGCCTCAGTGAGAGCGGTTTGGAGTTCGGCTTCGGCTTCTTGGGGCTTCTTTTGCAGGTGCAGAAGCTTCACCACAGAGAAGCGGCTGCGGTAGGCGCTTTTCTCGAAGTCATCTGGCAAATGCCCCGTGAGCTTCTCGGCGCGGCGGCGCAGCAGGATGACTGCCCGCTGAATGTCCGCCGCAGTGCCATAAAGGCTGGCGGTGATGAAGTTGCCCGCAAGCTTGGCCAGCTTGTTGTCGGCGAAATCTAGAATCTGGGTGGTCTTGCTTTCCTTCTCTATGAGTGTGGGTAGCTCCCGCAGTGCCGCTTGGGTCAGCTCTTGGGCTTCAGGCAGCTTCTTGGTGGCGAGAAGGATGCTAGTATTCTCAACCTGTGCGCTAGCGATGTCCCAGAGGCGGTTGTGATTGCTCGGCAGTAGTTCAAAGGCTCGCTTGTGTGCTTTAATTGCCTTGTCATTGGCGGTGAGCGCAGTGGCAGGTCTGCCTGCGAGGTCTTCGGCCTTAGCATGCCGTGCCCAGGCCAGGCCAGTGCGGCGGAAAAGGTCCTCGCTGGCTGGCGTGGTGGAGCCGGAGAGTGCCTCTAAGATATCCGCCGAGCTGCGGGCGTGCTTACTGGCCGCATCATACTCATACAGGTCGAGGTGGCTACCTGCGCATGCATAGTGGCTCTCACTGAGTTCGGTGGCGTGCTGTTCGGGATCAAAGTGCGAGATGGCGGCCAGAAAAGCCTGCACCGAATCACGTTGCCGTACTTTTCCTTGATGCTGGAGATTGTAGGCTAGGGCATGCAGGCACTGCCCGTTGAGTTTGCGTGCAGGGAGGCTCTTGGGATCTTCAGCTAAGACTACGGCAGCGAGTTTCAGCACCTCGCGGATTTCTGCCTCGACCTTCAGGTGGGCTGCCTGTCTTTGAGTGGGATCACTGAGAGCTACGGCTTTGTTGTGATTCTCTCCAGCGGTGGTGCGTAGCTTCTCGGCGATTTCCATGCGCCCTTGGGCACTGACCGTAGCGGCGGTCATGGCCTGCAGTTTCTGTGCGGCGGCGGCGGCCTCTTTTTCCTTACCTAGAGCGGCCAGCACCTGGGTCTGCGCTTTGGCGATGAGGGCTAGACTGGTTGGAGCATCAAACTTTTCCACTTTACCTGCGAGGGGTTCGAGGATCGCGGCGGCCTGCTCCAGCCAGCTTTGACCTTTGGCGGGTAGGGTCACTGCTAGTCGCAGCAGCTTCTTCACAGCGAACTCACTTTTATCATTACTGAGCACGAGAGTCATGGCGTTCATCTCGATGGAGGCCCGCAGGTCACGCAGGCTGGTGAGCAGGTGCTCCACCGCTTTGTCCACGGGCGGCTCGGACTGGCGCAGGAGCACTCCGACTAAGTCATCACGAGTCTTCGCTCGGTTTGAGAGGAGCAAAGGCCGCTGCGGGCTGCGAACAAGGGCCTCCTCACGGCAGCGCAGTTCCTCCAAGCGGCTCGCCAGCTCTGCCTCCAGGTTTTTGCGGTCGTAGTGCAGCGATGCCATGGAGGAATGACTGTTGGCGAGGTCACGCCACCACTCGCCGCGCCCAGGCTCCAGCTCCACCAGCTTCCTTCGGCCCTCCAAGGCCTGAAGCAGCAGGTCTTCCCCGCGTTTATCTTCTGCGGCGTTTTGAGTCTGTTTGCCTCGGCTTCGGAGACCGCTTCCTGCACGATAGACGGCACTCCAGCGTGCCTCCCGCAGCAGGGCGGAGTCCCCGCCCAGCTCCATGGCTTTGGTAAAGGAGGCGGCGGAGGCTTCGAACTCCTGGATGGACATGTCTTGCTGTTTTAACCTTTCCGCCACCTTGGCCTGACCTGCGTGCATGAGACCCTCTGCTTCGCACACTTGGCTTTTCTCACCATGCACAGCACGCATTCGCTTGGTGATTTCCACCGCCGCCATGAAGCGCATCTGCGCCTGTAGGGCTTCGCCTTTGTCCCGCACCAGAGAGAGAGCCACCATGTTCTGCGCCAGCACTTGGTAATACATGGCCCAGAGGGTGTCTGGGTGGGTCTTGAGCCATGTTTGGCAGCGATGAGTGAGCCGATCACTCATGGGCAGGAGGGCGTCGAAGTCACTGGCGTCCATGTGCAGGTACCAGAGGCTCAGCATGGCGAAGCTGGCCTCGTCCGCGAGGTCATCTCGCTCGGGATTCTTGGCCAGCAGACTATCCATGATATTCAGGCACTCTTCGGCGTGCTTCTTTTGCTCTTCGGACCTTCCAAGAGCTAGGGCGATGGTGGCGCGGTTCAAAGCGAGGGAGGCGAGATGTCGTTGGGACTTCTCCTGCCCCAGCAGCTCGGGTGGCAGGGCTTTAAAGTAGGACTCTGCGGCCTTCACCATATCCGACAACGCCTCCACCTTTCCCAGGGCCAGCAGCTTTCCCCTCATGCCGTGGATGCCTTCTGTCACCAGCGCCTCCGCCGAGTCGCGGGCTTTCTCCGCATCTCCCAGGCGAGATTCAGCGAGGTGCTCTGCTTTGGTGGCCCTCACGGCCTGCCAGACGGTGAAGCCGATGCCTGCAAGCATGCTCAGCATGACCAAGGCGGCAGCAGCCAGCGGCCCCTTGTGCTTGCGGGCCATTTTGCCCAGGCGATAGGCGGCACCGGGCGGACCGGCGCTCACAGGCTCGTCCCGCAAATGATGCTGGATGTCCTCCGCCAATGCACTGGCGCTGGCATAGCGGCGCTCGCGGTCTTTTTCCAGTGCCCTGAGGACGATCCACTGGATGTCCCCGCGCACCTGGGAGGCCAGCTTTCGCATTTCCGTCTGTCGCTGGGCCGCCACGGTCTGTGTCTGCTTGCCCAGAGTCATCAGGCAATGCTCCAGGCTCGGTGGGTCCTGCTCGCGGATCAGCCGCAGCACCTCGTCGATGGCGGCTTTGTGGAGCGTCTCTTTGGATAGGGGAGTGGTGCCGATGAGCAGCTCATAAAGCACCACGCCGAGTGAGTAAATGTCACTGCGGCTGTCCACATCCAGGCCCGAGAGTCCCGCCTGCTCAGGGCTCATGTAAAGGGGGGTGCCGATGAGGGAAAGGCCCTGAGTCTGGAGCAAGCTCAGCCCCTCAGCCGCCTCCGCTCCGGTCTGCAGAGCCTTGGCGATGCCGAAGTCGATCACCTTGGGCGAGGGTTTCCCATCCACCATGGTCACTAGGATGTTGGACGGCTTCAGATCCCGGTGCAGCACGCCTTTTTGATGCGCATGCTGTACGGCCTGACACACAGGGATGAAAAGCTCCAGCCGCTGCCTCAGCGTCAGTCGATGCGCATCACTGTGCTCCGTGAGCGGCATCCCACGGACCATCTCCATTGCAAAGTAAAGCCGACTTGAGTCCGTCTTCCCCGCATCCAGCACCGCCGCGATGTGGGGATGATCCATCAGCGCCAACGCCTGCCGCTCCGCCTAAAAGCGCGTGATGATCTCTCGGCTGTCCATGCCCGCCTTGATCACCTTCAGCGCCACCTCCCGCAGGATAGGCTCCCGCTGCTCCGCCCGCCAGACGATACCGAAGCCGCCCTCCCCCAGCACCTCGATAAGACGGTAGGGGCCGATCATATCCCCCGCCGCTTCACCCTCACCACGTTTCACGAAACTCGGCCTCGGGGCGCTGGTCATCACCGTGGCGTCATCATCCGCCATGGGTGCCGCTGTGCGGATCGTCTCGTCTTCCAGCCCCATACGCAGCAGCGGGGCGATGTCTTCTTCGGGAGGCTGGGGATCAGTCATGGGGATATAGGAAATGGGCTGGCTAGACATCCTCGGAGAACGGCAGGGGCCCTGATTCACGGCTAGGCGTATTCGTCACCCAGTAACAGGTACATTCATCTACCCCGCTCACAGAAAAGTATTTCAATCGTTGCGCATTCTCTGGGAACTTCATACACCTCTGTCTGCATGTCTCCCCCTGCCGCCCAGCGCACATTCCCCACCACGCAGTGGTCCCTGGTCATCCGACTCAAGAGTGCAGATGCCAAAGAAGTGCAGCAGGCCGTGCATGACATATTCACCGCCTATCGCTACCCGCTTTACGGCTACCTGCGCAGCAGCGGCCTGGGCCACGAGGATGCAGAGGACGTGCTCCAGGGCTTTTTCCAGAAGATGATGCGCACCCACTCCTTCGGGAAGGCCGACCCAGCACGCGGAAAACTGCGCACCTTTCTGCTCACGGCGCTCTCCCGCTTCAAAGTCAACTTTCAGCGCGGTGAGCAGCGCCGCCACCAGCGCGTCCGGGCCGAGGCCGATCTGTGGGATGCTGATGAGGCCCGCTGGCAGCGTGAGCAGCACGCCACGCAGGAGACACCGGAGCACGCCTATGACCGCCGCTGGGCTGTCGAACTCATCGAGCAGGTGCGTCACCGCCTGCGGCAGCATTTTGAGCAAGTCGGCAAAGGTGAGCTATACCTCGCCCTATCACCTCTACTCAGCAGCGAACAGCCTGAGACCGAAGCCTTTGCCCAAATCGCCGCACGGCTTTCCATGACTGAGAATGCCCTGCGCGTGGCCCTCAGCCGCCTACGCCGGGACTTTCGGGATGCCCTGCTCAAGGAGGTCAAACGCACGCTCGACGAGGGAGACGACGCCCGCGTCGAGATCCAGCACCTGTTGGAGCTGTTTCGCCGCTAATCCGGCACGATTTCTGGAAATGCCCCTAACCAGCCGGGGTAGAATACGGTAGCCCGCCCACCTCCGGATCCCACACGCGCCCATGAAATCATCTCCCTTGTTATTTCTTTATACGCCCTGCGCTTGGTTTCTGCTAACCGCTGCTCTCCAGGCTCGAATTCAGTTCAATTGGCACCGGGATGACAATGTTCCGCCGCTTTGGAATAATCTCTCGAACTGGTCGCCTGAGTGGGATCCCTCGATGCAGTACGGACAACCTTACCCATCCAACTACGAGGTGGACAATCTCTCGCAACATCTGTTTGATGTCTATCTGACCAATGATGTCAGTGGCGATGGAGTGATCATCCCTGCCAATGCGAGCATAGATGTGATGGGGCTGAACATGGACCCAACGGTGAACCTCGTGATACAGGGCTGGCTGACGGTACACGGAGGATATGCGGTGCCTAGAGCGGGTGGAAGCGCGTCTATCAACAGAGACTTGGTCATCTCGGGTGAGAACCCATCGATTTTCGCGCCGGGCTTGCTAGGCCTTGGCTCCGGGCCTAGCGGCTGGGGTATAGGCCTTGACTATTGGGGTGTCGAGGCACTCGAGATTGGAGAGGAGGGTGATCTCACTCTTGAGTTGCCTGGTAGCAAGATCATCAATTATGACAATCTCTTCAGTTTCATTACACCCGCTTATGCATTCACACTCACAGAGCGCATCGTGAGCAACCGGGGCGTTTTCGAGATACGGGACCGAGGCTGGCGACCAAAGGCCCCACCCCATATCATTGACACAGTACGTCTCATCAACCAGGGTGAATTGATCGTGAATGCGACAATACACAATGCCGCAGTCGGCGGTATCGCTGACCTCTTCAATGACACTGGGCTGATTGATCATGAAGAAGGTCTGGTGATTGTCTCCGCGCGGCCGGGCCTTAGCGCTTCCGTGTATCTTACTTCATTGGTGCATATTCAGGGTGATGAGGCTATTGAGCTGGATGGCGAAGGTGCCCTGGTATTCGGAGGTGAAGATGGCCTGGACAAATTGAGGTATCTGGGCGGTGTGCTGAGGTTGATCAATGGCGCATCGCTGGATGTTCTGAGGGATGGTTCGCCCGTGGAAGCGCCGATGGAAATCGAGCGTGACATGGGAGCCATGGGACTGGACGCAGAGCTAGCCTTGGAGGGAGATTCCAGTTACTTCCGTTCTGGTGATCTGCGAGTTATCGACGGAACCGTGATCATGGTGGGCGGCGTCTCAAATCTGCTTCACGGTGTCGATTCGCCGAGTTTGCCGATGAGTTTTGAAGATGGCCTTGGAGCCGAGATCCTAACGCTGCCAGCCTTTCCACCAGCGCATGGCCTGAAGTCGAGAAATCTGGCGGTCAGTGAGGCGACGGTCAGTGCTGGCACTCGGATGGGGCAGACCTATACGCTGAAATTCAAGGCCTCGGGCGGCCAGTTACCGAGAGGCGGGAAGGTCATCGTCTCAAGCCCGACTCTCCCCCTTCAGGCACCTTTGGAATTTCCGTTCGCCGCCCCTGGAAACGCCGCTTACATCGACGTGGAAGTGGAATTCGAAGCAACGAACACCACTACATACATCACCTTTACGGCGGATCCGGTAGAACCCGGCACTACGGTGGAAATCGGCCCCGTGATCGATGCCCTATGGGTGACCAAGTCTCAGTTTGCCCCCCTTTTGGATGTGGTGGGGGAGCTGTCCATCCACGCAGACGATGTGGCGGAGAAATGGGGAGAGGTGATGGTGGGCACCGGACATGTGAGGGCGGAAAGCATCGTCATGGATGGCAAAATGTCCCTGGAGGGGGGCATCATCAGCGGTTACACGACTGCGGATAGCCTGCTTCCCGTACCGATCACGGTGCTTCCCGGTGCTGTGAATTTTGACGGGGAGTTAGGTGGTTTCGGAGACATCTACTCCAACAATCTGTTCGTCGGTGGCGTGCTCAAGCCTGAGCACCTCATCGTTCACGGAAATGTGACCCTTCAGGCAGCGGGTGCGTTGCAAGTGGACATCACCGATGGCTCTGCACTGCAAGTCGTGCCCCTTGCAAGTGGAGGTGGAAATCTGGCTCTCAACGGTCGCCTAGCGGTCCGCTACACACTGAGTGCTCCGCCACTTCCTGCCGACCAGATCACCGTTGCAACCGCGAGCAGTATCTCCGGCACCTTTGGCAATCTGGTCAATGGCCGCGTGCGAGCCACCTCACAAGCTCTTGGCGGAGGCATTCAGCAATTTGTCACGGGCAGCTTCGCCGTGACGATTACCTCGACAGCCATCACCCTTTCTGGCTTTCAGGCGGGACCGAGCCTGGAGGTCCCCGCCGACATCACGGTGGAGGCCCTGTCTGCGGCTGGCTCGGCGGTGACTTTTGCGGTGACTGCTCAGAATGCCGGATGGCAGCCCCTGGTGCCAATAGTGTCACACTCCAGCGGCAGCGTCTTCCCCGTGGGTCCAACGACCGTCGAGGCGACCGCACAGGACGCCGTGGGACAAGCCGTGACAGGGAGATTTGTGGTCACCGTGAGGGATACCACGCCCCCAGTCGTGACGGCACCGGCGGATAGATCAGTGGCTGCGGCCAGTTCTGCTGGGGCTGTCGTCAACTATGATGAAGGAACTGCCGCAGACACGGTCGGAGTCACCGCCATCACTTACGATCCACCCAGCGGATCGCTTTTACCCGTGGGAGCCACGGTGGTGACTGTCACGGCCAGAGATGCCGCAGGCAACCAAGGCACATCCATCTTCACCGTCACGATCACGCCTCCAGCCACCAATCCCCTGCAACTAGCTGCGAATGTCATTGCAGCGGCAGGTCTCAACGGCCCAGCGGCAGCGCTGGATGCCACGCCTCACGACGATGGTGTGGCCAACCTCCTGAAATATGCCTTCAACATGAACCTCAGCGGCCCGGACTCCCGGACCATGGCTTCTGGAGGCAGCGGCGGCCTGCCGGGCATCACGACGCAGCCGAACGGCCCCAGCAGCATCTTCCGCTACGAGTTCCTGCGGCGGAGAAACAGCGGCCTGATCTACACCCCGCAGAAGAGCCCGGACATCACCCTCCCGAACTCCTGGGTGCCGTTGACGGACACCCCCACCATCATTCCCATCGACGACACCTGGGAGCGCGTGATCTACGAGGAACCCTACAACGCAGCCACCACCCCGAAGTGCTTTGGCCGCGTGCAGGTGACCCTGCCGCCGTGATCACAACGGCGCCCGATACAGCTCCACAAAGTCCTCCACGCTCGGCAGGCGCGGTTTGAACTGCGCAAATAGAAAAGAGTAGCCAGGCTCGCCGCCGAAGCCCCTTCACCGATCCCCCAAGTCCAGCCACTCAGACCCCCAGCCCCTAGCGAACACCACCATGTCATTCGAGCGCCACACCGCCCCGCTCGCCTACGGTGGCTTCACCATGGGCCCGCCACCCTGACTGGTCCGCTCAGCGCCCGCGTCACCGCCTTCGCAAGAAGGTGGTCAGAAAGTCCCCAGCCTTACGCTCTTGCGAGCACGGCTACGCAAAACTGCCCATCCCCTCCTCTCACACGCTCATGAAACCACACCTGCTCATTGGTCTCGCCGTCTCGCTGGTCGCGCTTTGCTCTTCTGTAAACGCCCAGCAGTATCAGTGGAGCACCTTCGCGGGTCTTGCGGGCAGCGAGGGCAGTGCCAATGGCACCGGCAGCGCTGCACGCTTCAGCAATTCAACCGGGACGGCGGTGGATGGTGACGGCAATGTCTATGTGGCAGACATCTCCAACCAGATCATCCGCAAGATCACTCCGGCGGGCGTGGTGACCACCCTCGCGGGCAGCCCAGGCAGCACGGGCAGCACCGACGGCACCGGCAGTGCTGCGCGGTTCTACAATCCATCCGGCGTGACGGCGGACAGCAGCGGCAACGTCTATGTGGCGGACTATTGGAACCACACCATCCGCAAGATCACTCCAGGGGGGACGGTGAGCACCCTCGCAGGCCTCGCCTTGACCCCTGGCACAGCCAACGGCACTGGCAGTACCGCGCGGTTCAGATACCCGCATGATGTGGCCGTGGACGGCAGCGGGAATGTCTATGTGGCGGACAATGAGAACCATACCATCCGCAAAGTGACCTCCGCCGGCGTGGTGACCACCCTGGCCGGGCTCGCTGGGACGGCTGGCAGCGCCGACGGCACTGGCAGTACCGCACGCTTCAGCAATCCGGCGGGTGTGGCAGTGGATAGCAGCGGCAATGTCTATGTGGGCGACCGCAGCAATCATACCATTCGTAAAGTCACCTCCGCAGGCGTGGTGACCACCCTGGCGGGCAGCGCCGGAGTTTTTGGCAGCACCAATGCCACTGGCAGCGCAGCGCGCTTTTACTACCCCGCCGGTGTGGCGGTGGATGCCGGCGGCAACGTGTATGTGGGCGACACCTACAACGATGCGATCCGCAAGATCACCCCAGGCGGCGTGGTCACCACCATCGGCGGCGTCTCCGGCAGCATCGGCAGCACGGATGGCCTGGGCACTGCCGCAAGGTTCAATGATCCCTTTGACGTCGCAGTCAGCACCGGTGGCCGCCTGTATGTGCCGGACCGGGGCAATGACACCATCCGCCGTGGCGTCCCTTACGCTCCTGAGATCACCGTCACCGGCAACGGCCAGAACATCACCGATGGCGACATGGCACCCTCCCTGACGGACCACACCGACTACGGCAGCACACCGCTGGGCACGCCGATCACGCGCAGCTTCACGGTGACGAACACCGGCGGGCTCGATCTCAATGTCACTGGCCTGACCCTACCGACTGGCTACGAGCATGTGGGCACCTTCGCGCCCTTCACCCTCGCTCCCGCCGCCGCCCAAGTGGTGCAGCTGCGCCTGCTGGCGAACACGGTGGGAGGGGCGTTCAGCGGTACCATGTCGATCCTCAGCGATGATGTGGATGAGGGGAGCTTTGATGTGGCGCTCACCGGCAGGGTCACCTTCGGCGTGGCTATCGATGAACAGTGGGTACAGCGCTACAACGGCCCGGCCAACGGCAATGACTACGCGATTGCCACGGTGGTGGACAGCGCAAGCAACGCGATCGTCACCGGCATGTCCATCGGCAGCGGCGGCAACGAAGACTGCTACACGGCGAAGTATGCCGCCGCGGACGGGGCGTTGCTGTGGGAAAAGCGCTACAACGGCCCAGCCAACAGCAATGATCGCGGCAACAGCGTAGCGGTGGACAGCGCGGACAATGTGATCATCATAGGCGAGTCCATCGGCAGTGGCACTGGCTACGACTCTTACACCGCCAAGTATGCCGCAGCGGACGGGGCGTTGCTGTGGGAGAAACGCTACAACGGCCCGGCCAACGGCTATGACATCGCCAACAGCGTGGCGGTGGACAACGCGGGCAATGTAATCATCACCGGCATGTCCATCGGCAGCGGCGGCAACGAAGACTGCTACACGGCGAAGTATGCCGCCACCGACGGGGCGCTGCTGTGGGAAAAGCGCTACAACGGCCCGGCCAACAGCGATGATCGGGGCACCAGAGTAGCGGTGGACAGCGCGGACAATGTGCTCATCACAGGCAAGTCCATCGGCAGTGGCACTGGCTACGACTCTTACACCGCCAAGTATGCCGCAGCGGACGGGGCGTTGCTGTGGGAGAAACGCTACAACGGCCCGGCCAACAGCGATGACGGGGCCTACAGCGTGGCGGTGGACAGCGCGGGCAACGTGGCCGTTACCGGCCATTCCTACATCGGCACCAGCCACGACTACTACACGGCGAAGTATGCCGCAGCGGACGGGGCGTTGCTGTGGGAGAAACGCTACAACGGCCCGGCCAACAGCGATGACGGGGCCTACAGCGTGGCGGTGGACAACGCGGGCAACGTGGCCGTCACCGGATTTTCCTTAGACTACAATTACGGCAACAACGACTACTACGACTACGACTGCTACACGGCGAAGTATGCCGCCGCCGACGGGGCGTTGCTGTGGGAGAAACGCTACAACGGCCCGGCCAACGGCCTGGCCAACGGCTTTGACTTGGCCAACAGCATGGCGGTGGATAACGCGGGCAATGTGATCATCACAGGCCAGTCCGACGGCAGTGGTACCGCCTCCGACTACTACACGGCGAAGTATGCCGCCGCCGACGGGGCGCTGCTCTGGGAACAGCGCTACAACGGCCCGGCCAATGACCAAGACGTGATGTGGCAAACCTTCCCCTACGCTGGAAAACTCGCCCTCACCCCCGATGGCGGTGCCGTGGTGACGGGAGCATCCTCTAACGGAGTCAACTACGACTATGCCACCGTATTCTACGGACCCGCAGCCTCCGCACCCACTGCCATCACCAGCGCAGCTACCACCATCACCAGCACCACCGCCACGCTGAACGGCACGGGGAACCCGAACGGCATCATCACCAGTGCATGGTTTGAGTGGGGCACCAGCACCGCCTACGGCCAGAGCACCACGTCCGAAGCAATCGGCTACGGCACCAGCGCTGTGCCTGTCTCCGCCAATCTCACCGGCCTCATCCCCGGCACGCTCTACCACTACCGTCTCGTCGCCCAAAACGGCGAGACCACCGCCTATGGTGCGGACCTGACCTTCACCACGCTCACGCCCTATCAGGTCTGGGCCGCAGCCAATGGCGTCACCGGCACGAACACCGGCCCCAATGATGACTTCGACAGCGATGGCATCATCAACCAGCTCGAATGGGCCTTTGGCATGGACCCCACAGTGAGCGGCACGGGCGTCATCATCGTGAGCGGCGCGGTGATCGTGCAGCGCGGCAGTCCGACGGTGAGCGTACAGAACATCCTCAACAGCGTGGACTACCGCGCACTCTTTGGCCGGCGGAAGGATTATCTGGCCGCCGGGCTGACCTACACGACACAGTTCAGCGCCGATCTCGGCACCTGGCAGAACAGCACCGCAACGCCCACCGTCATCGCCGACGATGGCGTGATCGAGGCCTGCACGGTGCCTTACCCGTTCTTCATCAATGGCAAGAAGGCCCGCTTCTTCCGGGTGAGCGTGAGCGTCACGCCGTGAGGGAGGAAATGAAGAAAAACCTCGAACCACTCACCACCCATGAAACGCCTCCTCACCTGGATTCTCCTAGCTGCATCCTGCATCCTTCCCGCGAAGGCGGCATTCATTTACAGCGGGCTGCAAAACATCGCCATCCCCACCAACTTTGACGGCGTGTATCTCAACATCGACAACGCGGCGACCAGCAGTTCTCTCATCACAGGGTGGGACGTGAACTTCTTCTTCGGCGGCTACGGCATCGCCAACAGCACCGACTTTCAACCAGGCCGCACGGGCACTGGAAATATGGACAGCATCATGGCGATGACTCTCTACGAAGAGGTGGGCGGGGCGACGCTCTTTTCAGTGGGTGAAGGCGGCTCCGACAGCCACATGGGCAGCAGTCCGGGTCAGTTTCAATCCGGGATCGAGCACTACCTTGGCTTCCGCTTCGTGAAGGATGGCGGTGGTCCCATGCTCTTTGGGGCGATGCGTGTGGTGCTCACTATCAATGAACCGGGCGGTGTGATCAAAGACTGGGCCTGGGAAGACAGTGGCAGCCCGTATGTGGCGCCTGAACCGGGGCGAGTGGTCCTGTTACTCACGGGTCTCTCAAGCCTAGCTCTGCGGCGGCGCAAGGCGAGGCAGAAACAGTAGCCAGGCTAAATGCTCAGCGCCGCCGGAGCCGAAGAAGAAGCCCTTTCACCGATCCCCCAAGTCCAGCCACTCAGACCCCCAGCCCCTAGCGAACACCACCATGTCATTCAAGTTCCACATCGCCCCGCTCGCCTCCGGCGGCTTCACCACCCGCTCCACCAGCGGCGACAGTCAGCCGCTGCCCCCGGACTTTCACTCCACCGAAGACATCAAGCAGGCCAACCTGATCAAAGCCTTGATCGTAGAGACCGTGCAGCGCTACCCGGAGGCTGAGCAGTCCATCAAAGACGGCATCGACCACTTCCTGGCCGTCTATCCACTCTGGTGCAGCAATACATCGTCGGCACCTTCGAGGAGAACATTGATGATGATGTCGTCACCGCCACATACTACCCCAACAACGGCTTGGACGGCAAAGTGTCCCGTGTTGAGGTCGATTGATCGCCAAACATCCGCTGGGAGCGCCCCAGACCAATCCGTTGTGATGGCCTCATCACACGAATCCGAGATTTCTCCTTACCGCCCAAACGCCCACCACACATGCCCATCACTTCCGAAAAACTCGCTTCTGTCCTCGCCGTAGTCGAGACGGCCAAAACAGTCTTCCGTAGCAAGCTCCAAAGTGTCTCCGCCAGCGGTGGCATGACACGGGAGATGTATTTGCGCTACCTCTCCTTCCAATACCATCTGACGAAAGGCGTGCAGCGCCATTTCCTGAAGGTGGCGGCGCATCCGCGGCTGGCGCGGAAGAACACGCTGAGAGAGTTCCTCTTCAAGTTCGGCCTGGAGGAGGAGGCGCACTACAAGGTGGCGGAGGTGGACCTCCAGCGCCTGGGAGAGAAGCCGCTGCCCTGCCCGGTGGATGTGAGCATGTGGTGGGCCTACTTCGACCAGATCGTGGAGCACCGACCCTTTGTGCGACTGGGGGCGACCTGTGTGCTGGAGAACCTGGGGGCTGGTGCGGGATCATTGGGCCACGACTTGCTGGATAATGCTCCCTTCCTCAACAAGTCGAACACGCGGTTCATCACGATCCATTTCCATGAACTGCTGCCGCACGGGGACCAGATCATCGCGGCACTTGACCGCGTGCCACTGGATGCACAAGACATCGCAGAGTTGGTGGAAGGAGCCAACGTAGGCTCCATCATCTACCTCCGACTGGCAACGTGGGCGCTGGGGCAGGATGAGCTGACGTGTCAGCAATTCAATCCCCACTCCACGATCGAGCGCTATGAGGACGGAGACTACGCTGATCTGGAGTCGCTGGTGAGCTACTGATCCACTGCTCACCGATGATCCGTATCGCCCTGCTGATGCTCTATGGCTCCCCGAGGCGCGCTTTGGCGATGATCTTTGGCATGAGCTTTGCCGCCTTTCTCATGGCCCAGCAGACGGCCATCTTCTGGGGAGTGATGACGTGGACCTATGCGCCGATGCGGGTGGTGCGGGCTGAGATTTGGGTGGCAGCACCGCATGTGGAGCAAATCAATGACTATGATCCACTGCGCCAGACCGATGTGCAGCGGGTGAATTCTGTGAAAGGCGTGGCCTGGGCCATGCCTGCCTACTCCAGCTACACCTATGCGCGTATGCCAGACGGCAGGCACCGACCTGTGCAACTGATGGGGGTGGATGCCGCGACGCTCGCGGGTGCTCCCTGGAAGGAGGTGGAGGGCGGCCCTGAGAGCCTGCGACTGCCAGATGCTGTGTGGATGGACGACTACGGGCTGGACTTTTTGAAGCCCAAAGGCGGCGCCCCGCTCCAGGTGGGGGATGTCTTCGAGATCAATGAGCGCAGAGCGGTCATCCGAGGTGTCTTCCCTGCACGCAGAGCTTTCAGCGGCGCACCTTTCATCGTCACCACCTTTGACCGGGCGGCGTCCTATTCATCGCCGCAGCGGAGGCTGGTGTCTTTCATCCTCGTGCAGGCAAGCGAGGGAGCTGATGCTGTGAAGGTGGCACAGCGGATCGAGCTAGAGACAGGGCTGCGTGCCTACACGGATGCCGCGCTGGTGGACTCGACCATCTCATGGTGGATGCTGAATACAGGTGTTCCAGGATCGTTCCTCACGACCGTGATCTTGAGTTTGATCTTCAGCCTCACGGTGAGTGCGCTGACTTTCTCGAACTTCGTGGCTCAGCAGCGCACTTACTTCGCCTCGATGCGTGCGATGGGTGCCTCCGCATGGCAGCTCGTGCGGATGTTGCTGGCTCAGTCCATCAGCATGTGTCTGCTGAGCTTCGGCGTGGGCACTGTCGGCGCGGTGTTGTTTGGCCTAGCTGTGAACTCGCGAGGTGTGCCGCCTTTTGTACTGACTTGGCAAGCTGTCGCCGGCGTGCTGGTGACCCAGATCGTGGTGGGCATCATCGGCCCCATCATGTCTGCGCGGGAGTTGCACCGCATCCAGCCATCCTCCGTGTTTCGCAGTTGAGTCCCTGATCTCGTCAATATGCAAATCCTTGTCGCCACCACTCCCGAAGAGAAAGAAGCCGTGTACCGCCTGCGCTACGAGTGCTATGTGGAGGAGCTCGGCTGGAAGTATGACAAGGCTGATCAGTCGGCAAAGACGCTGAGAGATGACATGGATGACAGCGCCGTCATCTACTATGCCGAAGACAAGGGCAAGGTCGTGGCCACCTACTGTGTGCATTTCGGTCAGGGACTGGTGATCCCTGACAAATGGCGGACGCACTATGACCTGGACCGGTTTGCCGAGTTCCCACAGGAGTGCCTCAGCTTCAGCTCGCGGCTCATCGTGACCGCTGAATACCGAAGCACCATGGTCGTGCCCAAGATGCTGGTTACTGCTTACATGGAGAGCTGGCGGAGAGGTACGCGCTTCAATTTCTGCTTCTGCCGCCCACGCCTGATCGACCTTTATGAACGGCTGGGTTTCATCCGCTACAAAGAGAACATCTTCGAGCCCACTCAAGGCTATATGAGCCCCATGGTGCTGATGAGTGAGGACGCAGATCACCTGTGGGCCGTGCGTTCTCCATTCCTGCGTGTCTGCAAGTCACATAGGCCTGACTCCAGAGCCGCGCGGTGGTTTGACCAGACCTTTCCTGAGGCACGGCATAGCACGGCGAAGCAGACAATGACGGCGGAGGAATTCCTGCAGCAGTGGGCGCAGGCGATGGATGCACGCACGGTGGCTCTGCTCAGTGGATTCTCCCCAGAGCAGATTCAGAAGCTATTCATGGCAGGCACCGTTCTGCAATGCAAAGCGGGAGATAAGCTGCTACGAGAAGGTGAGGCCGGGCATGAGATGTTCCTCATCATCCAGGGCTCTGTGCGTATCTATACCACCAAAGCGGATCATGCTGAATCACTGATCACCCTGATGAGCGCGGGGGAGACATTCGGTGAGCTGGCTCTCGTTTCACGAGCGAAACGCAATGCCACGGTGCAGGCAGCGACAGAGTTGCAAGTGCTGGTGATCTCCCAAGAATTCCTCCAGAGCGCCATGAGGTCCATGCCAGACATCGCCATCAAGCTGCTCTACAATCTTGCCTCTCTCGTGGGTGATAAATTAAGGGCGACCAGCGAGCGGCTGCTGGACATGATGCGGGAGAATGTGCTGCTAGCCACCCAGCTAGCGAGAGTAAGTGCCCCTGCGCCTCGTGAGGCACCCACGGAAGCCTCACGACCCGCCACCATCAGTCTGCTGAAGACAACGCCGTTGTGATGGCCTCACACGATTCAGTGCCATGCACAGGGCACAGGGTTTCAGGCTGAGGCGCAAGGTGATGTAGGGCGGATAAATAGTAGCCAGGCTAAAAGTTTCAGTGAAGCCACCCTCCGCGTCCACAAGTCCGACGGCAGCACCTTCGACATCCCGCTCGTCGTCCGCATCGACACCCCGGTCGAAATCGACTACTACCGCGTCGGCGGCATCCACCCCTACGTCCTCGCGCAGATTTTGCGGGCGAATGGGTAACGGGGTATCTTTTGAACAGCTATTAGGCCGCCTGAAAGGTTGCCAACCCTCTAAAATGTCTCTAATTAGACTCTAATTAGAGATATTTTAGGTTCATGCGAATCCCCGAAATTCCACCACCCTTTCACTACCTGCTCACCACGACCGTCGTTCCTGGCCGGTGGACGCAGTTGTTGGCGATGATTAATCCAGTGCGCCCACAGGAGGGCGAATACCTGCATTGGGACGATTTGCAGACTCGGAATCCTCCGGCGGGGCTCAGCAAAGAAGAATGGTGGTTGCTGATGAAGACCGGCAGGCAGTTCGCTCGCCAGGAACTCCCCTTGATCGACAAAAAAGGCCAGCCCTTCCGCTTCTCCATCGTTCCGGAGATGTTTGAGGCACTGCATCACATCGATCAGAGCTGCGCGGGAAACATCGCCATGCCGGATCATGTGTCCAAATTAGCCGAAAACTCAGCCACGCAAACCCGCTACAAGATCAACTCACTCATGGAGGAGGCTGTGACCTCCAGCCTGCTCGAAGGAGCGGCCGTGACACGAGAAAAAGCACGCGACCTGCTGCGCAGCGGACGCAAGCCACGGGACAAGGGGGAACGCATGATCGTGAACAATTTCATCACGATGCAGCACCTGCAGAAGATCAAGGACCGGCCGCTGACGCCCGATCTGGTGCTGGAAATCCACGCGATGATCTCCCGCGACGCACTGGATAAAACCGACGCCGCAGGCCGCCTGCGCCGCGCCGATGAACCTATCGAAGTCGCCGATGACGAGGACAACGTGCTGCATATTCCGCCAGCAGCAGCGCAATTGCCCGAACGTCTCGCCGCCATGTGTCAGTTCGCGAATGAACAACATCTTCGTGGTTATCTGCACCCCGTCATCCGGGCCATAGTCCTGCATTTCTGGCTGGCCTACGACCATCCTTTTGTCGATGGCAACGGACGCACCGCCCGTGCCTTGTTTTACTGGGCCATGGTGCACGGGGGCTTGTGGCTTTTTGAGTTCATCTCCATCTCGCAGGCATTGCTGCGGGCTCCGGCGTATTACTACAGGGCATTTCTGCTCGCAGAGTCTGACGACAACGACCTAAACTACTTCATCCTGCATCAAGTACGCTGCATTGAAGAGTCGATCCAGAATCTGCACGACTACCTGGCGCGAAAATCTGCGCAGCGCAAAACGCAGCAGGAAAGCCTGCGCCAAGCTGGCTGGGTCAATCCACGTCAGCGCGCGCTTCTGGAACATGCGCTCGAAAATACAGAAACCGGTCGCTACACCTTCGACAGCCACCAGCGCAGCCACGGCATTTCTTCCATGACTGCACGCTCAGACCTGCTGTCGCTGGAAGACAAAGGACTTCTGACATCTCGCATTGAGGGCAAACAGCGTGTTTTCCAGCCCGTACCCGACCTCGAGTCCGTTCTAAAGCAGCAAACCTAAATAGAGGTAGTAGCAAACCCCTTGTCGAACGCGCCCTTGGGGCGTTACTCTTTCCAGCACTGCCCTCCACCGCTTCACGCGGCTCCGCCATGATCCACAAGCTCTCCATCCGAAACTTCAAATCCATCCGCGAACTCGATCTCGACTGCCGCCGGGTGAACGTCTTCATCGGCGAGCCGAATGCGGGGAAGACGAATGTTTTGGAGGCACTGGGGCTTTGGTGCCCTGGGGTGCATGCTGAGCTTCGGAGAGTTTGCCGAGCGGAGTATGTTTCCGAGCTGTTTTTCGATCAAAACACAACTGAGCCAATTCAAATTGATGCAGACGAGTTTCTTGCGAAGATTGCCAAGAGCGAAGAAGGCGCGGACCTTCAGTTCAGGGGGACGTTCACATCGGGTGATCAGAAACGATCTTGGACAGCTCATGTCCCTCTCAAGGACAACCTAGATATTCCAGGGAAGCGGCCTCACTATCCGAATGCCATGGTGCCAATTAAATTCTTCGTTTACGATGCGGGCTTGTCGGTAGATGCGGTGGCAAACGGTGGGCTGGCACCTCCATTTGGCTCTAACCTCGCTTCACTTCTCGCCAATGACAAAACTGCCCGGCAGATCGCAGCCGACTACTTCTGCGACTCCCGCTATCGTTTGTCCGTCGATGTGGGCAAAAGACATCTTTCGATGTCCCGTCAGGAAGACTCCGCTGTGGTATCATTCCCTTACTCCGCCACGTCCGAGACTCTTCGGCGCATGATTTTCTACCGGCTGGCTTTGGAAACGAGCCGGAAGTGCATTCTGGCCTTCGATGAGCCCGAAGCGAACTCGTATCCTCCCTACACCAAGATTCTCGCCGAGAGCATCGCGAAGGACGAGCAGGAGAATCAGTTCTTCCTGACGACCCACAGTCCCTACATGCTCACCTCGATCATCGGCAAAACTCCAGCAAGCGAGCTGAACGTCTTTGTCTGTCGCCTGGAAGGATCCGAGACCAAGGTTTATCCGATGGATGAAGACCAGCGGATGGAACTCATGGAGATGGATATGAGCGCTTTCTTCAACCTCGATCGTTTTCTCCCCGAGCTGCCATGATCTTCCTCGAATGCTTCAACGATGAAGCCGTGGTCCGGGCACTTGGATTTTCCAAAAGCCAATGGCTCCATGAGCTTGCCAAATCCCGCGTGGCCCATGCGCTGGAAATAAGCCGGAAGGCCTCTGACATTGCTCTTGTCGATCAAGACCCAGGGCAGTCTTGCCCAAACTACTTGAGGGAGTTCAAAGCCGATGAATCCAGGCCGGACTTGGGTCTGAGCCTTTATCAGCACCCCCAAAGCGGCAAACGATTCATCGAGATCCAGCCCGATCTGGAACCTTGGCTTTATGCGCAAGCTCAAGCCATCGGTGTTTCACCTGTCACGCACCATTTGCCGAAAAGACACGAAGACCTTCACAAGAATCCCAAGAAGCATCGCAGCCACTTGGAGAGCTTCGTCAAAGCCTGCCTGGCCGCCAACAGCCCCCACCTCGCCAAGCTCGCCGAATGGCTGCGCCTCTAAAGCCTATCTAATTAGACTCTAACTAGATACATTTTAGACAGATGTATTCACGTCCCGCTGCCACCGGTTCATTTTTTGATGACCAGCACGGTTAGGCCGGAACTGGTGACCGGTTTTGCGACAAAAATACGGACGAGCTAGGTCATTGGCTCCAAAGACTGCCGCATGATGCATGCATGGAAGTGCGTTTGGAGTGGATCATGCATCGCTTTGCTGTCCTACTGTTGTTTCTGCTCGGGAATCTCCTCCATGCTGAGGAAACGGTCCAATCTGCCTTTCAGCGTGGGGTGGACATGTTTTTTGATGCAAAGCCCAAAGAGTCGGTGGCGGCATTTGATGCGCTTTTGAAGTTGGAGCCAAAGGCGAAGCCGGAGCTTTGGCAGCGCGGGCTCTCTCTCTACTATGTAGGTGATTTTAAAGGCGGACGTGAGCAGTTCGAGACGCATCAGACCTTCAATACGAATGACGTGGAAAATGCGGCTTGGCATTTCCTCTGTGTGGCGAAGGCGGAGAGCGTGGAGGCCGCTCGAAAGGCGCTCATTCCGATCGAAGGTGATGCCCGCATCCCGATGAAGCAGGTGCATGAGCTCTTCGCGGGCAAAGCAAAGCCGGAAGACGTCCTGAAAGCTGCCGAAAGCGGCGAGGGTGATGCATTGAGAAATCACCGCTGCTATGCGCATCTGTATCTGGGGCTCTACTTTGAGTCCATCGGTGATCCCGTGAAGGCGAAGGAGCACATGGTCAAAGCAGCCACGGATTTCAAAATGGATCACTACATGGGCAAGGTAGCCCAGGTGCATGTAAAGCTGCGTGGATGGTGAGAGTGCCCTAATTTTTGCAGAAATGAGCGCAGTGACACTGAGCGGCTATTCCGAGATGGAGCGGCCAGGGCAGGGGGGGGGCGTGGCGTGACTCCTAGATTGGAACTAGCCGCACTGACCGGGGTGACTACCCCAAAAAAAGCTCGCTGGGCTGCTCAATCCCCCCTTTCCCGAATCATTGGTGCGGAAAAGCATTTAACCAGACCCACGGAGACTGAAACCATGAACGTGACCAACGAGCACGCAAAGGGGAGCGTGCCCGGTCAGAGGGCTGGAGAATTGCCTAGCCGGTAATCGCTCCTTGAGCCGGGGGCAAAGGCAGCTAGTCTGACCGCCCCCCTTTCATTCAAAATCATGGCCAAGTTCAAAATCCTCATCGCCGGCAACAACGACCCCATTTCCAGCAAAGGCATCGACCTCCTCAAGGCCGAATCGTCGTTTGATGTCGTCGTCAATATGAACCTCAAAGAGGAGGCGGCCATGATCGAGGCCTCTCGTGATGTCCATGCGATTATTGTTCGGTCCGGGGCCAAAGTGACAGCTAAAGTCATCGACGCTGCTCCGAACCTCAAAGTCGTAGGACGTGCCGGTGTCGGCGTGGACAACATCGACGTGCCAGTCGCCTCGAAACGCGGCGTGGTGGTCATGAATACTCCAGGCGGAAACACCATCTCCACTGCGGAGCAGGCCTTCACGCTCATGATGGCACTGAGCCGCAAGACGCCCCAGGCGCATGCCACGATCGTCAGTGGCAAGTGGGACCGCAAAAGCTTCCAGGGCACGGAGGTCTATGGCAAAACGCTCGTGGTGCTCGGCATGGGCCGCATCGGCGCTGAGTTCGCCAAGCGGGCGAAGGCCTTCGGCATGCGGGTGGTCGCTTACGATCCCTATTTGAGCAAAAACCGCGCTGAGAGCCTCGGGGTCGAGCTTTGCGAGGATCTCGATGCTGCCATCATCCAGGCTGATTACATCACGATGCACATGCCGCTGACTCCTGAGACGAAGCACATGATCAATGCCAAGCGCCTCGCCACGCTGAAAAAGACCTGCCGTATCATCAACTGTGCCCGTGGCGGTCTCATTGACGACGCTGCGCTCGCTGAGGCGCTGAATAACGGAACCATCGCTGGAGCCGCGCTCGATGTCTTTGAGACTGAGCCACCTCCCGCCGATTATCCGTTGCTGAAGGCTGCCAATACCGTCTTCACCCCGCACCTCGGAGCCTCCACAGAGGAAGCTCAGGAAAACGTGGGCATCGAGATCGCAGAGGTCATCAAGGCACATCTGCTCCAAGGCACGGTGGTCAATGCCGTCAACATGCCGAATGTGGACCCCAAGGTGCTGGCTGAGATCGGCCCCTTCCTGAAATTCGGTGAGCTACTCGGTCGTGTGGTGTCTCAGTTCGCCCCTGCACGCAGCAATGTCGTTCGTATCAATTACAGCGGCAAAGTCGGTGGTGGTGACACCACGCTGATTTCCCGCGCAGTGCTCAAAGGCTTCTTAGAGCGTCCAGTCGGTGCCGAACAGGTGAACTACATCAATGCCAACGGCGTCGCAGAAAATCTGGGCATTCGTTTCACCGAAAGCCGCCTCGCTGAGCCCACGGAATTCACCGATCTCATCGAAGTCGTTGCCAAAAACGATGCTGGTGAAAGCGCTAGCATCGCGGGCACCTTCTTTGCCGGTTCGCCACGCATCGTGAAGGTGAACGGACGCCGCATCGAGGCGAATCCAGAGGGGACTCTGCTCATGATCGAGAACATCGATCGTCCTGGCATGATCGCCAGTTACAGCAGCATTCTGGGCAAAAATCAGGTCAATATCGCCGATATGAGCCTCAGCCGGGACAAAGAGAGCGGAAAAGCCCTCACGATCCTGACGCTCGATACCAGCCCTGGAGCCGAGGTGATCGCCGAGCTCGAAAAAATCAACGGCATCAGCAAAGTTCACTGCGTCGCGGTTTAACCTTCGCAGACTCGTCACGCGGGCCAAATCTGGCCCGCGTTTCGTTTTTATTGCGGTGTTAGGCGATCTTTTCTGAGCCGAAATGGCTGCGGAGGGCCTCTGGGATCAGGATGGAGCCGTCTGCCTGCTGATACGTCTCCACGAGGGCGACAAAGAGGCGGGCCAGAGCGGTGCCAGAGCCATTGAGGGTGTGGGGGACGCGATTTTTGCCGTTTTCGTCCTTGTAGCGCAGATTCATGCGGCGGGCTTGGTAGTCACCGAAGTTGGAGCAACTCGAGACCTCGAGGTAAGCACCTTGGCCAGGGGCCCAGACCTCGATGTCGTAGGTTTTCGCCGAGCCGAAGCCGATATCGCCCGTGCAGAGCTCGATGACGCGGTAATGGAGGCCTAGGAGCTGGAGCACTTTTTCAGCGTGGCCAGTGAGCGTTTCTAGCTCGGCCATACTGGAGTCTGGGGTGGTGATTTTGACCAGCTCGACTTTATCAAACTGGTGCATGCGGATGAGGCCACGCGTGCCGAGGCCTGCGCTGCCTGCCTCACGGCGGAAGCACGGAGTGTAGGCGGCGTAGTTGATGGGCAGCTTCTCTAAGGGGACGATTTCCTCGCGGTGGAGGTTCGTGACGGGCACCTCTGCGGTGGGGATGAGGTAGAGATCGTCCTCGGGGCTGTGATAGACTTGGTCGCCGAATTTCGGGAGCTGGCCGGTGCCGACGAGGCATTCTGGTTTCACGAGCAGGGGCGGGCTAATTTCCTGATAGCCGTGCTGGGTGGTGTGGAGATCGAGGAGAAAATTGATCAGTGCACGCTCAAGGCGGGCTCCAGCACCGCGATAGACGACGAAGGCGCTGCCGGTGATTTTGGCCCCAGCTTCGAAGTCGATCATGCCGAGAGCTCCCGCGACGAGGGTGTGGTCTTTCGGCTGAAAGCTGTACTCGGGCTTTGAGCCCCAAGTGCGCACTTCGGGGTTTTCCTCCGCGCTATGGCCGATGGGGCAAGCCTCGTGGGGCAGATTCGGCAGACCGAGGAGGAGCTCACGCTGGCGTGCATCGCCTGCATCGGCTTCTTGGCTGATTTGCTCGATGCGCTCGTTGATTTTGCGGACATCGGATTCGATGGCGCTGGTGTCTTGGCCGTTTTTCTTGGCGATGCCGATTTCTTTGCTGATGCGGTTGCGGTCGCCCTGGAGCTTCTGGCGCTCAGTTTCGGCGGTGCGGCGCTGGAGGTCGATTTCGAGCACTTGATCCACCTGGCCAGCATAGTCGCCGCCACGGTGGGAGAGGCGTTGTTTGATCAAATCGGGGTTTTCGCGCAGAAGACGTATGTCGAGCATAAGGAGGGCGATGCTAGGCGGTGTGAGCGTGGTTTGCAAATCCCGCTCTCTGGCCGATTCTGCACGATCATGATCTACCTCGACGCAAATGCCACGACGCCTATCGCTCCAGCGGTGCTGGAGGCGATGTTGCCGTTTTTGAGGGACCAGCATGCGAATCCCTCCGCTAGCTATGCGGCGGCACGGCAGGTGCGGCGTGCTGTGGACGTTGCGAGGGGGGCTGTGGCTGGCCTTTTGGCGGCAGAGCCTGGGGAGATCATCTTTACCAGCGGAGCGACGGAGTCGATGCACACGACGCACCACTCTGTGCGGGCGCTTTGGCCCGAAAAACGGCGGCTGATCACCACCGCCGTGGAGCATGCCGCCGGACTGGAGTGTGCGGCTCGCTGGAAAAAGAGCGGAGGGGAGGTGTGTCTCATCGGAGTCGATTCACAGGGGCGGGTGGATTTAGCGGCATTGGAAAGTGCTCTGCTGGATGAGGAAGTAGCGCTGGTTTCTGTTTTATGGGCCAACAATGAGACCGGTGTGATCCAACCGCTGCATGATGTGGTGGAGCTGGCGCATGCGCATGGTGCGCTGGTTCATGCGGATGCTGTCCAAATGCCAGGAAAGGCAAAAATCCATGTGCGTGAGGTGCCTGTGGATTTCCTGAGCCTGAGCGGGCACAAATTCCATGCCCCAAAGGGCGTGGGTATTTTGTATGTGAGCCAGCGTGTTCGATTTGAGCCGCTGCTGACTGGTGGAGGCCAAGAAGGAGGTCGGCGAAGTGGGACGGAGAATGTGGCAGGCATCGTGGCCCTGGGTAAGGCTGCCGAATTGGCCCAAAAGCCGATGGACGGCACTCTGAGGGATGCTTTTGAGCGGGATTTACGTGCGAGGTGGTCGGAGGCCGTGATCCACGGTCAAGGTGCCATGAGGCTGCCGAATACTTCGAGCGTGCATCTGCCTGGAGTCGATGCAGCAGGGATGCTCATCATGCTGGATCAGCGGGGACTAGCCTGTTCGGCTGGCTCTGCCTGCCATGCGGGCGCAGTGCATCCATCACATGTGCTAGAGGCGATGGGATTCGATGCCGAGCACGCGGCGGAGACGCTGCGCATCTCATTTAGCCGAATGAATTCGCCTGAGGAGGCAACAACAGGTGCCCAAATCGTGGTCGAGTGTGCCGAACGACTGCGATCTCTTCGTGGATCCGCCTGCGTGGTGTGAGGGCAACACGGGCTCAATCTGGCACGATGATCTGGTCGCCGGGTTCCAGTTTGACGTCCACTTCGGGGGTGTGCTTGGAGAGATCCAAGATTTTGGTGACTCCATTGCGGATGAGTTTGGTCTTGGAGGGGTTGGAAAATGGGTCAAATCCACCTCCGACGCTGATGGCCTGGAATATGGTGAGATTGTCTGTGAAATCGACCGCGCCATTGTTTTTGACTCCGCTTACCAGGAAGACCTGCCTTTTCGCCCCTTCCACATCACTGATCACCGTGATGGTGGGGTTGGTGAAGTATTCGGCCTGGATATAGGCCTTTTCGAGCTTCGTTTGTAACTCGGATGGCTTGAGGCCAACGGCTCGTTGTTCCTTGATGTAGGGCAGGTTGATGCTGCCTTTGTCGCTAATCGTGTAGATGCCGCTGATCTGGTTGGCGTCCTCCCCGATGCCCGAAATGGTGAGCTTGATCCGCTCGCCTGACTTCAAGGCTAGTTCCGCTGCCTGAAGGGCCTGAAAGCTACCCCAGAGGAGGATTAGGAATACTTTGAGCAGAAGTTTCATGGGGCAGAGAATTGTGCGCCTCAATCTGGCACGATGATCTGGTCTTCGGGCTCGAGTTTGATGTCCACTTCAGGAGTGTGCTTGGAAAGATCCAGCATGTAGGTGGTGCCATTGCGAATGAGCTTGGCTTTGCTGGTCTTAGCGAAATTATTGAATCCTCCTGCGGCACTAATGGCCTTAAATACAGTCATGCCAGCAGTGTAAGAGATATTGCCGTTATGGTTGCAGCCGCTGACAATATAGATCATGCGTGCAGTGGCGCTGTCACCTGAGTCGATGGAGACGGTGACGGTGGGATGGGTGAAAATCTCTTCGTTGACGAAAGTCTGGGCCAGCATGGTGCCGAGCTGCGAGGGCTTTTTGCCGGTGGCTCTGACGGGTGAGATGTGCGCAAGGCTGATGGTGCCGGAGTCGGTGACGGTGTACATGCCGCTGATTTGGGCAATGTCGCCATCGGGGACTCCTGCGATACGGATGGTGACACGATCACCCGCTTTGAGTGGCAATTCCGTGTTTTGAGCAAGGACGCTGTGCGTGGCGAAAAGCGCCAGCAGGAGGGTAAGGAGGCGGTTTTTCATGGGTAGGGGCAGTTTGGGATGAGTTTTGGGGCTAGTAGGAAAAAATCAGAATACATCGGCTTCGCTTTTGCTGGCTGGGGCCAAGGCTGGCGCTGGGGCATCGACATTGGTGGCCTGCTTGCGGCGTTTGCGGCGCTCGGCTTTGCCATCCGTGCCGGTATTGGTAGGGGAGTAGTAGGTGTAGTAGCTGGTGTAGTATTGGTATTGGGCGTCGCTGTTGAGATCGACGTTGTTGAGGACGACTCCGAGGACTTTCCCGCCGACGTTTTCTACGTTCTGCTTCACACGCATGAGCATGTGGCGTGGGAGTTTGCGATGCTGGACGACGATCATGGTCATGTCGGCCTCGTTCGCGAGCACGGAGGCATCGCTGACGCCGAGGATGGGCGGGGAGTCGATCAAGACGAGGTCGAAGCGGCTTTTCACATCGGTAATGAGATCGACCATGCGCTGGGAATTGAGAATGCCTGCGCTATCAGCCGGGAGGAGGCCGCTGGGGAGGAAATAGAGGTTTTCGACGGCGGTTTTAAGCACCACGTCTTCGAGTCGGATATTGGTGGTGAGATAGTTGGTGAGGCCGTGGGTATGGCTGACATCAAAGTTCCGGTGCATGCTGGGGCGTCGGAGGTCGGCGTCGATGAGGAGGACGTTGTACCCACCCTGAGCGCAGACGTAGGCCAGATTGCACATGGTCGTGGACTTGCCCTCGCCTGCGCCACCACTGACGACGGTGAGGCAGTTGGCATCGGCTTTTTTGCGATGGAATTCGATGTTTGTGCGCAGGATGCGGTAGGCCTCTGAATCAGGATTGAATCCGCTGCTGCGGTGCAGGATGCCGACGCCTTTTGGCACGACAGCGAGGACGGGCACACCGAGGAATTTTTCCACGTCATCGAGGTTTTTGACACTAGTGTCCATGTACTCGAGGAAGAAGGCCAAGCCGACGCCGAACATAAGCCCGAGCACCGCGCCTAGGGCGAGATTCAGCGGGACATTGGGCTTTGTCGGGCGAGATTCAGGCTCTGCAAAGGCGTAAACGGTAGCGGGGAATTTCACGCCATTGACGTCCTGCTGCTCCTCCAGGAAACGCGTGCGCATTTGGACGATGGTGGACTGGATATACTCGACCTCTTGCTTGGCCTTCTCGTACTCCATGATGTCGCTCATTTCGCTGTTTGCCTTATTCTCATCCCCTTTCGAGTCTGCACGCAGGGCTTCGAGAGCCTGTTTGGAGGCTGCTAGCTTACTTTGGAGGCCGAGAACGTGTTGTTTGGCTTCGTTGTTGATCTGGCTGCGTAGTGTTTCGATTTCGCTTTGAACCTTGCGGACCATCGGATGGCGGTTGCCTAGGCCGCTACTCTTCAATCCAGAGAGGGTGACAAGTGCTTGGTTGTGAAGAGCTACGCTGGCGTGGAAATTCGGGTTTTCTAACTTCAAAGCGGCGGCCTGGGAGATCAGATCATCCGTGGAAAGCTTCGAGATCGCGTCCAAGTCAGCCTCCATGGTGCGGACTTCGATTTCTGTTTGCAGAATCTGGTGCTTTCGCGACATGAAGATGCTGGAACCTTCTTTCTTTTCTGCCTTTGCCCCTCCAGGCGTGAGACTACTCCCAGAATCGAATTCGAAGGTGAGTCCCGCTTTTTTTCGAGCTTCCATCGCTCGTTCTTGGGCGCTGCGGCGGTCGGCTTCCAGATCGGCGATTTGCTGCTGGGTGGTCTCCAGAGATTTAGACTTCTGCTCCATCTCGACCTTTTTGTAGTGCTCCTGGTAACTATCTGCCACCGCATTGGCTACTTCTGCAGCAATATTGGGGTCTTGGTCGTAGAATTCGATGGTGACAAAGTCAGAGCGCATGCTGGCCTGAACATCCAGGTTCCCACGCAGGCGTCCCATGGCCATAGAGACCGTCTGGGTTTGCCATTTCTTTAATAGGTCGAGTTTTTCGATTACTGGTTTCAGCGTCTCTGGTTTGGAAATAGTTTCAATTTGAGTTTTGACGTACTCTGGCCAGTTGCCGCCCGAATTGCCGTTCCTCGAGAGAACCTCAATGGGGCTGGTATTGCGCTGAATGACCATTTCGACCCTACCGCGGTATTTACGCGGCATGACGTAGGTCAGCACGGCGGCAGCGGCAAAGACGAGGACGAAGCAGAGTGTAATCAGACCAAAGCGATTACGGATGACCTGCCAGGTATCCATGGCGTGGCGTTGAAGATCGGAGTTTTGATCGTTCATGGATTATAGGGGGACGAAATTACTTTGGGGGAGTTAGGTAATTGGTTGGTACATAGAACCAGCGGGCGCTCCGTGTGTCGAAAGCTGCCCGCCGGCGGATTGAGAGTGAGTGATAAGTGGAATCAGATCATCAGAAGGACGCGGTGGCACCCAGGGAGATACGATGGCGATCAAACTCGCGCAGAACGTCATTCGAATTGAGCGTGGAGTAGGAGTATTGAGCGTTGAGCATCAGGTTATCCAGCACCTGGTAGCCCAGGCCTGCATTGAGGAAGATGGAGTGCTCTCTGCCATCCACCCCACCTGGGTTATCAAACGTGGAGTAGCCGTAGCTGATGCCACCATTGACGCTGAGGCGCTTGTCGATTTGGTGATTGACCTGGAGCCCGGTATTGAGGCCGTAGCGACTCGCAAAGCCTCCAAGTTCAGCTGCGCCGTAACCAAGAGAGGCGAACCAGCGTGCATACGTCTGGCGATCGACGGTGTAGTTGAGAGCAGCTTCTGCATAGGGAGCCGTATTGCTGGTGCTGTCATTCTCATAGAACTCAGCACCGACGCGGACGGAGCCGGATGTGCGAGAGCTCCATGCATGGTCCACACCGACGAGTGCAAAATGGGAATGGTAGTCTTTCGTCGGAGCGCTATCAAAAATGGTCATGCGATAACGATATTCCGCTGTGAGGCTGGTCTGCTGGTTGATCGCATAGGCGAACTGCTGGGCAAAGAGGTGCGAGTAGCGGTTTTCTGCATTACCGATGACGTCATCATCATAAATGGTGCCGTCGATGGTGTAGCTCGTGGTGGTAGAGAAGCGTGGAGTCCAGGCGTAGCTGACATTGAAGTTGTTGTAGCCGTAGAAGTATTGGCCATTCCACAGCGTGGTGGAACCACCGAAGCCGAATGCATTATTGGGCTCCATGCCGTAGGTGAGGAGCATGTTGTTGCTGATGCGAAGGCGCTCTGAAAAGCGGTGCTCGAAGTTCAGAGCGGCACGGACATTGTAGAATGTGTCGTCAAAGCGTGGCATGCCGTCGATGTAGTTTACCACACTCGTATCGAGGGAGAAACTCAGTGGGGTAGTCTGATCTGGGCGGGTGTAAACTGCGCCGATACCCGCTTGGAGGAACCAAGACTCAAAGCTGCCGAGGGGATTCGCTTTGTAGTTCAGTGTGTCATAGCCACCCTGCGCAGTTACGTTGACCTGGAAAGGTATCTCGTTTTTGAAGTCCGCGCTGTAGTTTTGGACTGCCACGAGTCCCTGCGCACGCAATGCGACTGGAGAGATGGCGATAGCGGCCAGACAAAGAAGTGCATTGCGCGTACTCATAAGAGGGGAATTCAGAAGAAAAGACGGTGAGGAAAACGATTCGATCTAGGTAAGTCGGTAGTCAGAGCTAGGACTCAGGGAGCCACTGGCAGAGCGACAGCAGGGGATACGGGGACGGGGACGAAGGGACGGATCGGACCGGAGGAGGGCGGCATGATCAGGAACGGACCACGGATCGTCGATGGGATGTAGAAGTCAGGGGACTCGTCAGGAGCGGCATCCCTAATTTGCTGCTTTGGATTCTTGCTGGAATACACATTCACAGGGTTCTTCTCGCTGTACACATTGACCGGGTTCTTCCCGCTGTTGTAGGTAGGCTCGGAAGAAGGAATTTCCGCTACGGGTGCTGGGGCGGCGGTCATGGCAGCGACTCCAGGGGAGACAGAGGCTGCCGCTGCATTGATCGCGACGGTCATCTTTGGCGAGACGGTCGTAGCGGTCTGCACGATCTGACTGGCGAGAGTGTTGTCTGCTTTGGAGGCAATGATGGCTGCTTTCACGATTTCTCCTGCGCAAGCCTCGTTGATGACGAGAGCATCCTCGACGACCATGAGGACTTTTGCGGGGTCTTTTTCGACTGCGGTGCGGACGTCATTGGAGATTTCAGCACATGGATTACCGCTTTGTGCGATCACGGAGCCAGCAAGGGCTAGGATGAGGGCACATACCCGCAAAGAAGCTGTACGGCTAAAGGTTCCGATTTTCATAAGGCAGTTTAATTATGGATTTTTAAAGATGATCGCGTTCTGGAGCGGGTAGTGGGAATCGAACCCACATGGCCAGCGTGGAAGGCTGGAACTTTACCATTAAGCTATACCCGCGATTAAAGTTATAATAATACGCGATATCTTACTGCCGCAAGATATTTTTTAGAATTAAGAGCAAGGATTTGAAATTTTAGAAAACCTGATCGACAGGACTTTCAGACGTTTCGGCACTCTGATCTTTCTTCAGATACGAGGGAAATAGCATTATCCTCCTTCTAAGCAAGGAAGTATTCATGCGTTTGAGCGAAATTGGAGGTAAGGGGCGGATGAATCGCCACACCAAGTTTGTAAGGTATTTTTACTGTAATTTGCAGACATGAGTCGAGTGTTTACAAATTTCTTACTCACGCTGAGCCCTTAGCACATTCCTACATGGCCACCTGAGGGGCACTTTGACGCTTAGAATCAGCGGAAATGGCGTCAAAATCGGTCGAAAACACCGGCCGAGATCAAAGATATCCGGGCAAGAGGGATTCGAATAGGTCCATGTCGGGCATCGCTGGGGGTTGCAAGTGAGGGCTATCTGCTCATTCACTGAGAATCATGTCCCCGCCTGCTACTGCTCCTTCTACATCCTCTCCTTCCACACGCTCCACGAGGTTGTTCCTCGGTCTCGTGTGCTTTTTGGCGGGGGCGGCCATTATGATTGTGGAAATCAGTGCCTTCCGGCTACTGGCACCTTACTTTGGGAACACGGTCTATACCTCCACAGCACTGATTGGAGTCATATTAGTGGCCTTTAGTGCCGGGGGGTATCTTGGAGGGTGGTTATCGGATCGGAAGATGGCGCTGGATCTGATCGGTTGGTTGATGGCGGGTGCTGCGGTGCTGATTCTGTTTATTCCGGCTCTGCACACTGCTTTCAGTCTGCGCCTGAGCAGCGGAGGTGTCATTTCGGGGCCTGTGCTGATCTCGCTTTTGCTTTTTGCAGTGCCGGGGGTGCTACTAGGTGCCGTTTCGCCTGCGAGTGTGCGGTTTTACAGCCTGGCAGATAAAGACAGCCATGTAGGGGCCTCAGCGGGGACGATTAGCATGCTGGGATCATTGGGCAGCTTTGCAGGCACATTCCTCTCGGGATTCTATTTGCTGCCGAATTTTGGGGTGAAGAGCATCTTCATCACCACTGGCTTGCTGCTGCTGCTGCTCGCGGTGGCAGCGTTTGTGATGGCGCGGAATGCGCTGAAGCAGCAGGCACCGATCGTGCTTAGTGGCCTAGTAGCGGCGTTTTTCGGATGGAAGTCACAGCCAGCACCCATCGCTGGGACAGTCTATGAAAATGAATCGTTCTACCACCATATCCGAGTCATCGAGGAGGGGAAGAAGCCTTTCACCCGGCGCTTTTTGATGCTCGACTCGACGCAGGAAGGCGGGATGAATGTGGACACGGGTGAGTTGATCTTGCCCTACCAGGAATACTGGAAGTTGGCGCTGTTGCGTGAGTCGGAGAAGGTGGAGAGCGCACTTTTTATCGGAGCGGGTGCCTTCGGGATGCCAGAGAATGTGGCGCGGGATTTCCCGCAGGCGAAAGTGGATGTGGTCGAGATCGATCCGCAGGTGATCGAGGTGGGGAGGCGTTTTTTCCGGCTGGGTGAATATCCGCAGGTCACGGCCCATGCGGCGGATGCGCGGCGCTTTCTCCATGATGCGGGTGAAAAAAGTGGGACCTCATTTTTGGAGATGCCTACAATGGCCGCCACGCCATCCCTGCTCATTTGGCGACGCAAGAGTTCTTCCAGCAGGTGGCGGATCATATGCTGCCAGAGGGAGTTTTTATCATGAACATCATCGCCAGCGTGAATGGGCGGCAGTCCGAGCTCACTGCCGGCATGCTCAAGACACTCTCCGGCGTCTTCCCCAACGTACAAGTCTTCGGCGCTGGTTATAAGCCAGACGAGACGCAAAATGTGATCCTGCTGTGCTCCAAGCAGGATTTGCGCCCGAGGATCTCAGACCGGTATTTGGTACAAGGCTCTTGGCAGCAGCGACTCACCAGCCGCTGGGTGCCATCCGGCACACTGCCGCGTCCGGCACCAGTCGCCTTCACGGATGATCTCAATCCGGTGGACTCTGTGATCGCTCGGGGGCTGCTGGAGTGACCACTTGGGGTGGATTTTCTTCCTCCATGGCTCTCGCCGCTTTGCCAAAGCGCAGCACATAGCCCAGGAGGGCCTTCATCCGCCCACTCTGGGTGAAGCGGCCTGTGAAGCGCAGTTTCGGCGTCAGTTCATACATGGCCTGCATGCTGTCATTTGCGCGGTCTCCGCCGCTGGGATTCATGCTCAGGTGCAGCTTCGGAGGCTCATCGCTGACTTTCTTTTCTTTGTTGAAGAGCTTTCGATAGGTCTCTGAGATCACCAGGAAGGCAGCGCGTGCCATCGCCTCGCTCGCCATCTGTGCATTATCACCACCCAGAGTCATGCCGGTGCCGATCAGTGTGACGATATCTGCCTCACTCATCGGCGGTGTGCTGGTGAAGCGTGTTTTGGGATTTGTCGCATCGCCATAGACGAAGAGCGAGATGTCCGTGCTGCCTACGCGTGACTCACCGCGCACATCCAGCTTCGGAGCGAAGGGATTCTCTGGATTCATCGTGACCACGCCTTTGGTGATCTTCAGCAGACTGAAGGGCAGCTTCACCAGCAGGCGGTCCACATTCGCAAAACCTGTCAGGATTGGCTTGGCCCCCGTGCCACCGAGCTTCATATCGGCGGAGATGGCTCCATTCACCAAATTCCCAGCTAGCAGCACGGGGTCATGCGTTTTGATCTTCAGATCAAAAGTCCAGTCTTTGAGCAGCGGCGGGAGCTCCACCTTTTGCACGATCTTGGAGGTCGAGGGCGGTGGTGGAGGCAGGGGCTCACTTTGTTTCACCACGCTCATCACATTTGGCAGCAGATTCACCTCTTGGAAAATGCGTCCACGCACCGCTTCGACCAGGCCACTCACGCGGGCCGCCTTCAGCGAGCCCACACAGGCGATATCTGCATTCGCACGCAGGCTGGAGGTGGGATTGCGAAACACCAGGGCCTCCCGAGCCATCAATTTCAGGTCAAAACGCGGGTCATCCATCTTCGCGGCGTCCACTGTGCCGCCGAGCTTCACTCGGCCACCTGCCAGCAGTGCGGAGATGTCTTCCAGTGTCGCTTTGCGATCATGGGTGCGCACTCTCACCTTCACATCTCGCACGCTTGGCATGTCCGCACTCACAAAGCTGACTTCTGCCACATCGACATCGAGAGCTGAATCGATGAGCGGCGCTTTCACGGTGCCTCCCACCTTGGCATTGAGCCGCATTTTGGCCGGAATGGCCTTCAGCACCTCCGGGGCAAAATCCCTCAGAAAGCCCAGATCACTCTCCGCCATGTCCAAAGTGGCCTTGATGGGCAAATCAGCCGCCAGAGCCGGTTTTTTCATCAAATCGGCCACCACTACCGGAGATTCAGCTTTCAGCAAAAGCGGCTTTAGCGGCTTCTGATCCACCTGGGCATCCACCACGAGCTTGCCGCCCTTCAGCGTCGTCAAAACATCCACTTGAGTCGGAGCAAAGCTCTTTGGCATGCCGGGAGCTTTCACGTCCCGCACTTTAAGTTGCACCTTCGCGTCTTCGAGCCCGAGCACCGTGATCTCTGTGCTCAAAATGGCTGGCGGGATGTCCTTCACGCCAGCAGCGGCGGCGATCTCATGCACGGGTAGTTCTTTCGCACGCAGTAGCACATCCAGCGTGCGCAGATCGTGCGATGCCTTGGCGCGACCACTCAGGAGTTTCCGGTCTTTTTGCCAGAGGCTCAGTTCGCTCATATCTGCCTGTTGGTCGTTCACCACGCCTTTGGTCAGCAGCTTCCACGGCCCCAGCACGGCCTGCATCGACTCGATCGTCGCGGTCTTGCCCGCAAAGGTGGTCTTTAGATCCACATCCGCAGCCTCAGGCATGCTGGCGATTTTTACTTTAGTGGCATTCAGTGTCACCGCGCCTTCACCGCGCCAGGGGCTGGCATCACCATGCACATCGAGCCGGGCCATCACGCCGCCATTTTCCAGCGGAGGAGCCTGGAAGGCTGCGAGCAGCGTGTTTAGCGTCTTGAGCTCTGGCATCTCGATCACGCCATCCACCGCAAATGCCCACGGAGCCTTCAATGCAGCCTTGCCCTTCAAATCGACACGATTCCGCGCATCCACCGTCACGCGGCAGGACTCCAAAGTGGCCGCGCCTTGGGAAATGAGGGCTTTCACCTCGATGAGAGGCAGCGGTGCATCGCCATAGCGCCCGTCTTTCACGCTCAGCGTGAAGTCGGCATCTGCGTTCATCGGATCATTCACTTTGAGGGATGCCTTGCCGCTCGAAGTCAGCTTTGCTGTCACTGGCTGCGGCAGAGGTGGCAGGTTCACTGTCTTCATGAGCAATGCAGGATCATCGACTTGAATCTGCCAATCTGCTGTGACAGGCATGGCATCGTCCATTGTCATCGCAGCATTCAAGTCGATGCGATTGCCCTGGCCTAGCATCAATGCAGGCACGCTTATTTTTGCGGCTTTGCCATCCAGCGACACATCCACGGCCAGTTTTGGCAGTGTGTATTTTTCAAAGCTCAAATCACGGCCATCGACATGTGCTTGGGCCTTTGTCGGCGTGGTGCCGAGGCCTTCGGCAGTCGCGGTGAGCTCGATCAGGCCTTTCACTGGCGGTGGCTTCACCAGGAGCTGCGCTACATCGGCGAGCTTGGATTTTACCTGAGCCGTCCAGGGGGACTTCATCACCTCTGCGGCCAATCTGGACTCTGCCACCAGAGTCACCTCATTCGAGCCTCGGAGCATCTTGGCATCGCTGATCTTTGCGAGGCCGTCTTGGACGGTGAAGCTCGCGGTGACGCTGTCGAGCAGTGCCCCAGCTGCTTTCACATCAGCTACGGCTACGTTGCCTTGCACACGCATTGCCATCGGTTTCATCGGATCGCCTTCGGCATGCACCTCAGCATTCACAGGGCCGAAAGTGACGCCTGGCGGCATCTTCCAGTCATTGGAGGTGAAGTGAGTCACTTTCACATCTGCTTTCGTCTGCATAGTGTCGGCGAAGATGCCCTTCGCCAGCGCCTCCACGGCTACGGCGGCTTTTCCGAGTCCGGCGTCCAGTTTCACACTGGCGGCATCGTTCGCCCAGTCGCGTAGATCGAGCTTGAGGCCATTCAAGTTGGCTCCATACGGTAGATCGAGGCCTGAGATGGTCAGCTCACGGTCTCCCCACTGCACGGCGGCTTTGACATCCGCCACATGCAGATCACCCGGCTCTAACCTGAACTCCGCGCACTCAAACACGCCCGGCATGCCCTCGCCGACACGCAGCGTGAGGCCGCGTATAGTCAGCACCTTACCATTCGCGAGAGTGACGATGGCGCTGACGTTTTCGATGTCGATCACCTTCGGCCATACGAGAGGCGGCGGCTTGCCGGTGGAGGCCTTTTTGGGCTCTGTGGGTGTTTTGGCAGGTGGGAGCTTCCGCAGGTCGATTACGGCATCGACTTGCTTCAGCGTGATGCGCCGCAGGATGTCTGTCGTCTGCGCCTGCACGTCATACTCGGCGGAAAATTCGTCGATGGTCGCTTTTTCGATCATCAGGCCACTGGCGGTGATGTTTGTGAGCTTCACATCTCCGGTGACGGAGCCATCGACTTGCCATTTTAGCTTCACCCCTGCGAAATCGGCCCCTCTGGGCCCACCATGCTGCAAAATGGCCCGCAGCAGCGCTGCATGGAAGAGGCCCGCGAGCACTAAAAGTACGACTCCGGCGAAAAACAGGCGCAGGAGCCATTTTAGCCAACGGCGTTTGGGTTTAGCGGGCATTTCAGACACAAGTCTTCGATGCCGCATAAAACGCGGAATTCAATACATCCCCCACCAAAAGAGAAAGCGCCCAAGGCGGAGCTTGGACGCTTTCAAACCCACCTGTGCCGTCCGAGGTCAGCGGGCTCACGTATCCCATGAGGTCCAGGTGGGGGCCCGCAGGTCCGGTGCGCTGTCTTCCAGTGAAGGCATGACATGACACTCCGATTGCGTAGCTCCCGATGGTTTGAAACGGGCCGGGCCACAAAGTTCGATGACGAACACCGCAGGAATTGGTTCACGCGGGTGGAAGAGGATGGAAAAGAACAGGCGGCAGAGCCGCAGATGCCTTGTTCTACGCCTGGGAAGCCGATTCTACAAGGAACAAGCTCAAGCGAAGAGTAACCGCCCAAAGCCGATCGCGGCGACCATGCCGACGAAGTCAGCTGTGAGGCCCGCGAGTAAGGCATGGCGAAAACGGCGGATGCCGACACTGCCGAAGTACACGGTTAGCACATAGAAAGTCGTCTCTGTGGAGCCATAAAGGATAGCCGCCGTCAGCTTCACCGACTCGGACAGGTCTGCGCGGGTCAGGATCTCTGTCAGCAGGCCCTGAGCACCCGATCCACTGAGTGGTCGCATGAGCGCTAGAGAGAGCAGCTCCACCGGGAAACCCAGTAGCGTGAGTAGCGGCGCCAAAAGATGCTCCAGCAATAAAAAGGCACCACTCGCACGCAAAATGCCGAGCACCGAGAGCATGGCGACGAGGTAGGGCATGATGCGCACAGCGACCTGGAAGCCCTCTTTGGCTCCTTCGACGAATTCCTCATACACCGGCACTCCTCGTGCCCAGGCGAGGCCCACGGCCGCGAGTAGAATCGCGGGGATGGCGAGTCCAGAGGCACCATCCATCGTGCGGCGCCAGAGGGAGACCCCGCTTGGCACGCTGGCGCTGGTTTGTTGTGCCGTAGCAGCCGCAGCCTTTTTCTCGGCCATGATGCGTGCCGCTTCAGCTTGATGCTTTTCGGAGTTCTGGATCACGCTTTGCAGGCCTGTTTTCGCCAGGAAATCCGGCCGCCAGTGCCGTGGGCCTAGCTCCAACGCAGAGATGCCGATAAAGAGCACCGTGAGCAGGCCGAGCCATCCTTTGGCCCGCCGGGAGATGCCGCTGGCGCTGGCGGATGGCACTCCCACAGCATCTGGGGCCTCAGGTGCATCGGTCGTCTGCGCAAAGCGGGGCATGCGCTGGAAGAAGCGTGCGGCGATCACCGCGGTGGTGCTGGTGCATGCCGTCGCGAGGATTGTGGGGATGATGACGCGGTAGCTATTGCTGATACCAGCGGCATTGAGGAAATTCATCGCGGTGATCGGGATGAGCGTGAAGCCGGCAGTGTTCAGCGCGAGGAAGGTGACCATCGTGTTGCTGGGGCTCTGCTTTTGAACATTGAGCTCCTGGAGGTGCCCCATGGCTTTGAGGCCCATCGGCGTGGCGTTGTTGGAGAGTCCGAGCATGTTCGCAGAGAGATTCATCACCATCGCGCCCATCGCCGGATGCTCTGGCGGCACATCAGGAAAGAGCCTACGCAGCACCGGGCGGAAAGTGCGCACCACCGCACTCAGCACGCCGCCTTTCTCCATCAGGCGCAGCACACCGAGCCAAAACATCATCATGCCCGCCAGGGGCAGGGCGATGCCCATCACGGCCTTTTCAGCCGCCTTCGCCGCCTCATCGACCACGCTGCCTGTGCCAGAGATGTGCCCGGTGATACCCGCGACGATGATTCCGATGAAAAGGAGGACGGCCCAGATTTTATTCAGCATGACGGGCGGAGAATGCCTTGCGAGACAGGCATTGACAAGGAGAACGCAGGTTCCTACACTCAGGCTGACTTCCAGGAGATACCCAGCGGCGCGGTGCCGCAGCCTGGCAGGCTAAAACAACACTGGCATGAGGAACTTTGAATCAGATGAAGAACGGCGGCCGCATAATCCGCCGCTGCATTCGGAAAAAATCGTGACGGACAGGAAGATATTCTTCCTGGACCTCAAAGAGAACGACCGCGGTCGATTCATCAAAATCACCGAGGACGTGCGCGGACGACGCGACACGATCATCCTACCCATCGAGGCCGCACAGGAGTTCATGGACGCGATGATGCGTGCACTGGACGTGGCCAATGGCGGTGACGGCAGCGTGGACGAGGATTGATCCTCCGATTCCACCACCTCACACACCACCCTTCGCGAAGATGCAGATTACCAGTTGGGAGCAGGCCTACGTCGATGAATTCACTCCGTGGGACCGTGGAGAGCCCTCTCCGCCGCTGGCGGAATGGTTCACGCGCCATACGATCACCGGTCGCGTGCTCGTTCCAGGCTGCGGATTGGGGCATGATGTGGCGCATCTCGCCACACTGGGCCTGGATGCCGTAGGGCTAGACATCGCCCCCACGGCCATCAGCCGCGCTCGCCAGCTCTACCCCCAGCTCGCGGAGCGCTTCGTCTGCGAGGATCTTTTTCAGCACGAAGGTCACTATGACGCTGTCGTAGAGCATACCTGCCTCTGCGCTTTGACCCCAGATCTGCGTGTACAGTATCGTGATGCGATGGCGCGGCTACTACGCCCTGGTGGACTGCTCATTGGCATCTGGTTCATCAATCCAGAGCTCGATCCTGGCGAGACCGGGCCGCCCTTTGGCATCACGCCTGATGAACTGGCCGTGCTCTTTGCCCCCAGCTTTGAAATTATCGAAAATTATGTGCCCGAAACAGGCTACCCAAGCCGGCAGGGACGTGAGCTGCTGCGGGTGATGCAGCGGCGTGCGTGAGCGGCAGATTTTTATCATCTGCTAACTGTCAGCACAGCCCGGGAACGAAAATCCCCCGTGGAGAGGTTGCATTCCATTTCCCGACCACTTAACGTTTCGCCAGATACTCCTGGAAAACCAATCCGCCCCCTTTCCCATCTATGATGAATAACTTCACCCCCCGCGCACAGCAGGTGCTGGCGCTCGCTCGTAAAGAAGCTGACCGCTTCAACCACAATTACGTGGGCACGGAGCACCTGTTACTCGGCCTCATCAAGCTCGGTCAGGGTGTCGCGGTCAATGTCCTCACCAAACTGAAGCTCGATCTCGAAACCGTCCGCCTCCAGGTCGAGCAGCAGGTCGGCTCTGGCCCAGAGACAAAGATGGTCGGCAACATCCCCTACACCCCGCGTGTGAAAAAAGTGCTCGCTCTCGCCTCCAAGGAGGCAAAGGCACTCAATCACAGCTACGTCGGCACGGAGCACATCCTCCTCGGACTCCTGCGTGAGGGAGATGGCGTCGCCGCCCAGGTTTTGAAAAATCTCGAAGTGAATCTCGATAAAGCACGCAGCGAAATCCTCCGCGAGCTCGATCCCAACTTCACCAACACCAAGCAGGACGAGGACGATGAGGATGAAGGCAAACAAGCCGTCACCCCAGGTGGTGCCCCTACTGAAAAGAAAAGCAAAGGCGACAAAACACCCGCGCTGAAGGCCTTTGGCCGTGATCTGACCGAAATCGCCCAGAAAGGCGAAATGGACCCCGTCATCGGCCGCACGGAAGAAATCGCCCGCGTCATCCAGATCCTCTGCCGCAGGCAGAAAAACAATCCGGTGCTCATTGGTGAGGCCGGCGTCGGCAAAACCGCCATCGTCGAGGGTCTGGCTCAAGAAATCGCCAGCGGCGTCGTACCGGAAATCCTCCGTGACAAGCGTGTCATCACCCTCGACCTCGCACTCATGGTCGCAGGCACCAAATACCGTGGCCAGTTTGAAGAGCGCATCAAAGCCGTCATGGATGAGATTCGGAAGGCGAAAAACGTCATCCTCTTCATCGACGAAATGCACACCATGGTCGGCGCTGGCGGCGCAGAAGGTGCGCTCGATGTCTCCAACATCATCAAGCCCGCCCTCAGCCGTGGTGAGCTCCAGTGCATCGGTGCCACCACGCTCAATGAATTCCGCAAGCACATCGAAAAAGACAGCGCCCTGGAGCGCCGCTTCCAGCAGGTGAAAGTGGAAGAACCCACCGTCGAGGACGCCATCAAAATCCTCCTCGGCCTGCGCGGCAAATACGAGATCCATCACAAGGCCCGCTACTCCGATGATGCTATCAAAGCTGCGGTAAACCTCAGCAGCCGCTATCTCACCTCCCGCTTCCTTCCTGATAAAGCCATCGACATCATGGACGAAGCTGGTTCCAAGGCCCGCATCGCCGCCATGACTCGCCCCACCGAGCTCAAAGGCATCGAGGCTGAGATCGAAGACATCCGCGTCGGCAAAGAAGTCTCCATCAAAGAACAGGACTTCGAGCAAGCCGCCCGCCTGCGTGACCGCGAAAAGAACGCCAAAAAGCGCTTTGAAGAAGTCATGGACAACTGGCGTGTGAATAGCCAGGAGCGCATCGTCGATGTCAGCGAGGACGACATCATGTCCGTCGTCTCCAAATGGACCGGCGTGCCACTCCAGCGCATGGAAACCGCAGAGGCGCAGAAGCTCCTCAAAATGGAATCCGAGCTCAAAGGCAAGGTCATCGGCCAGGACGAAGCCGTCATCGCCATCTCCAAAGCCCTCCGCCGCTCCCGTGCCGATCTCAAAGACCCGCGTCGCCCTATCGGCAGCTTCCTCTTCCTCGGCCCTACCGGCGTGGGTAAGACCTTCCTCGCCAAAAACCTCGCGGAGTTCATGTTCGGCACCGCAGATGCCCTCATCCAGATCGACATGTCCGAGTACATGGAGAAGCACACCGCCAGCCGCTTGATTGGTGCGCCTCCAGGATACGTCGGCTATGAAGAAGGCGGTCAGCTCTCCGAAGCCGTGCGCCGGAAGCCCTACAGCGTCGTCTTGTTCGATGAAGTCGAAAAAGCCCATCCAGACGTCATGCACCTCCTCCTCCAGATTTTGGAAGAAGGCGTCGTCACAGACAATTTCGGCCGCAAAATCGACTTCCGTAACACCATCGTCATTTTGACCTCCAATGTCGGTGCCGAGCAGATCAAGCGCCAGACCAGCCTCGGCTTCATGGCCATGCAGCAGGACAGCGCCGACAACGAAGGCATCAAAGGCAAGATCCACGAGGCCGCGAAGAAGTTCTTCAAGCCCGAGTTCCTCAACCGTCTGGATGATCTCGTCGTCTTCCGCATGCTGGAAAAGGCAGAACTCAGCCAAATCGTCGATCTCGAAGTCAAAAAGGTCTTTGCCCGCCTCGCCAAGCGCCAGATCACCCTCCTGCTCGACGACAGTGCTCGCGAGTTCCTCATCAAAGAAGGCTACGATCCACAATACGGTGCTCGTCCGATGCGCCGGGCCGTGGAGAAGAACATCGAGGATCCACTCGCCGAACACATGCTGCGTGAGGACATCCGCGAAGGAGACACTGTCACCATCAGCCATGATGCCGAGCTCAAGCGCCTCAAATTCTCTGCCGCCGAGCGCACTCCAGATGCCGAAGAGGCAGAAATCGACGCGATGCTCGAAAAAGTCAGCTCCTCGACCTAGAGCCCTAATTTTCGTGCCATTCCTTGAAACTTGTCTCAAGGAATGGCCGAAACCTGCTCCCAAGTCAGCTTGAAGCGCTTCAGGTACTTCTTGAGCCTGTCCGCATCGTTCATCTTTGAGCGCTTCGTCCGCGATACCGCAAACAGCTTCCGCCCCGCATCCGACAGCGTCTTCGACTCGCGGCAGGTCTTGATCACAAATTCAAGCTGCACGCGGTCAAACGGATCCAGCTCATCGCTAAGCACTGAGAACTGAGAACAAAACACTTCTCGGCCCATCTCCCGCCACCCCTCCCGCAATCGCCCCACCTCCGCCTCCACGCACTCCACCGTGATGCGCCCCTTCGGAGCCAGCGTGGCCATCCGCGTCACCGCCGCGTTCAAATCGCGAAAATTCGCATTCCACTTCGCCTCCGGGCCTTTCGCGAATTTTAAAAATGCCTCCCGCGCTTCTTTGTTCATCCTCACCTGCCGCCGGTGCGCCTTCGCATATCGCTCCAGCTCGAAATCCAGATTCGCCGCGATGTCTTCCCGTCGCTCCGCGAGGCTCGGCAGCGTGAAGGTCCACAGGTTGATGCGAGCGAGCAAATCATCACGGAACTTGCCCGCAGCCACCTGCGCCCGCAGGTCGCGATTTGTGCCCGCGATGAGCTGAAAGTCGCTCTGCACGGCCTTGTCGCTGCCCAGCGGCAGAAAGGTTTTGTCTTCGAGCGCACGCAGCAGCATCGCCTGCTCGTCGAGCCCGAGTTCGCCGATCTCATCGAGGAAAATCAGCCCTTTGTCCGCCTCTTTGAGCAAACCCGGCCGGTCCGACTGCGCACCCGTGAACGAGCCGCGTTTGTGGCCAAACAGGGCCGACATCGCCTGATCGCCACGCAACGTGGCGCAGTTCACTTCGACGAATCGACCGCTCAAACCGGCCCGTGAGCGTCGCAGGTCGTAGATGCGGCCTGCGAGCATCGATTTGCCCGCGCCGGTCGGTCCCATGATGAGGATCGGCGCTTTGGAGTTCACGGCGACGAGTTCGATCTGCTCGATGAGCTTGTTGAAGCCCTTGCTCTTCGTGGCGATGCCGCTTTTCAGGAAATCCAGCGTTCGCTCCTGCTCCTGCGCGAAGCGGGTTGAGAGCCGGTCATACTTCGAGAGGTCGATGTCGATAATCTCGTAGCGCCCGCAGGCCTTCGCATCGCGTCCGCCCTCGCGTGACGGCGAGGTTTGCAGCAGCCGCGCCGGGATGAAATTCGCCTCATTGAGCAAGAACCAGCAAATCTGCGCCACATGCGTGCCCGTGGTCAGGTGGATGAGGTAGTCCTCCTTCTCCGGCTGGAAATCATAACCACGCACGAAGTCGTAGAGCCGCTCATACACCTCCTGAAAGTCCCACGGGTCCTTCAGCGCGAACTCATGCACCACCACCTCCGTCTCCGGCGAAACCTTCGCGATGTCCGCGACCACGCTTTTCGCCAGATCGGCAAACTTCGGCTCCACGAGCAACTCGAGCCGCGAAATGAGCAAATCCTCCTGCTGACACATCGCCACCGTCGGCCGCCATTTCGACCACCGCTCCGCGCCCTGAGCGCGGTCCAACGTGGAGCCGAGGAAGCCGAAAGTGATGATGGGTTTAGCTGAAGCCATAGTTTGGATAATTAGCTAGCTTATCAGATAAACAATCAGGATTTGTTTGGTGTCATGGCACGGCCAAGAAAACACCCGTAAAATTTTCTTCCCCTGTATTTACAAGGCTTCCAGCGTCATCCGACCCCTCCGTGCCAAGTTTTGGCACGGCACTAGCAATAGAGATTGGCACACGGGAACAACCACCCGAAACCAACATGGCAAACAAAACTCTCTTCCAAACCATCGCCGGAGCGCTCGCTCCGAAGGCTGACAGCTTCAATGAAGCCGGAGGCCGGGCCTACACCCTCGCGCCGCGTCAGGCTCTGGCGCAGTTTGCGGCCACGGGTTGCCTGAACCGCACCTACTACGCCACGGCGGAGGACCAGCTCCAGCAGGTGCTGAAGCTGTGTGAGAAGGTCCCGACCGATTTCATCGCCCGCACGGCGCTTCACTGCCGCCAAAAGGGCTTCATGAAGGATGTGCCAGCGCTGCTTTGCGCTGTGCTGGCCGCCCGGGATGCCGAGCGCCTGGAGCTGATCTTTGATCGAGTGATCGATGACGCCAAGATGCTGCGGAACTTCGTGCAGATCCTGCGCTCCGGCGTGACGGGTCGGAAGTCCCTCGGTTCGCTGCCAAAGCGCCTCGTGCGTCGTTGGTTCGAGACCCGCACGGACGAGGCCATCTTCCGCGCAGACGTGGGTCAGTCGCCATCGCTGGCGGACATCGTGAAAATGGTGCATCCGCGTCCAGCGACGAAGACCCGCGAGGCGCTCTACGGTTATCTCATCGGGCGAAAGCACGAGGCGTCGGCCCTGCCGCGTGTCGTGCGCGAGTTCGAGGACTGGAAGGCCGATCCGGCGGGAAATCCGCCTGAGGTGCCCTTCCAGATGCTCACCGCGCTGCCTTTGACGGCGGAGCAGTGGCAGGCCATCGCGCGTCGTGCCCCATGGCAGATGACGAGGATGAACCTGAACACCTTTGCCCGTCATGGCGTGTTCTCCGTGAAGGAGATCACCCGACTCATCGCCAGCCGTCTGCGCAGCGAGGAGCAGGTGCGTCGTGCCAAAGTGTTCCCGTATCAGCTCATGGCCGCTTATCACAACGTCGGCGCGGAAGTGCCGCACGAGGTGAAGGAGGCGCTGCAGGATGCGATGGAGATCGCCGTCTCCAATGTGCCTGTGGTGGTTGGTAAAGTGATCGTGGCTCCGGACGTGTCCGGCTCCATGCACTCACCTGTGACTGGTGTCCGCAAGGGTGCCACGAGCAAGGTGCGCTGCATCGATGTCGCCGCGCTCGTCGCCGCCGCCTTCCTGCGCCAGAACCGCGATGCCGACGTGCTGCCGTTTGAGACCAATGTCGTTCGTGTGAAGCTGAATCCGCGTGATTCCGTGATGACGAACGCGCAGAAGCTCGCGTCTCTGCCTTGCGGTGGGACGAACTGCAGCGCCGTGCTCATCGATCTGAATGCCCGCAAGGTGCAGGCCGATCTGGTGATCTACGTCTCCGATAACGAGTCGTGGATGGACACGCCTCAGCATGGCCGTTTCGGTGGCTCCGCCACGCGCACGATGAGCGAATGGATGAAGTTCAAGCAGCGGAATCCAAAAGCCCGTCTCGTATGCCTCGACATCCAGCCATACGCGACCACGCAGGCCAAAGAGCGCGAGGACATCCTCAACATCGGCGGTTTCTCCGACTCCGTGTTTCAGGTGATTGCCGCTTTCGCGAGCGGTGAACTCACCGGCGACCACTGGGTCGGCCAGATCGAGAAAATCCCACTTTAACACCCCCTTTGGAGCCTGGTGAATGCTGGAGCGGACTACATTCCAAACTGTCACGTCTCTCCAATCCTTGTCACCAGGCTCCATCTCTCACCCATTTCCTAAATGATGGCGAATGCCCTGAGGAACTACATGAACTCAACTGGTCGCAGGTTCGATCCCTGCCTGCTTCGGCAGTAGCTCAGTCGGTAGAGCAATTGAAACGTTTCTCGATCACCTTGTCGCCATCACCACTTTCAAATCATCACCCCAAATCCTGGCGAATGCCGGAGCGGACTACATCTGGTAACCAGCGAGTTCAAATCTCGCCCCGCAGCCATGCGGCGAAGTCTCTCCACCCTTGTCGCCACCTTCTTTTCAAAAACCAATCACCTCAAATGGTGACGAATGCCGATGGAACTACATGCTTACGGAGCCTCAGGTCGGGGGTTCGAATCCCTCCGGTCCCACCTTTTCCAATTTCTTCGGGACCGTAGCTCAGCGGTAGAGCGGAGTAACACGTTTCATCAATCCTTGTCGTCACCGCCTTTTCTCCAAATCATAAATCAAAAGTCATAAATCATAAATGAACTCCCCCTTCCACATCACCGGCGAAGCCGAAGCCATCCTCCCCGCCCGCAACAACGCGGGAAAGCCCATCACCGTCATCGGGACGGAGGCGATCCGCGCGGGCTTTGACCCGTCCTGCATCGAGCAGGCGCTGAACTCCCGCTCGGCTCCGGGCGTGACCGATCTCGTGCTCAATCCCGATGCGCACAGCGGTTACGGAGCGCCGGTGGGCTGCGTGATGGTCTCGCCGACGCACATTTATCCAGGACCCGTCGGCGTGGACATCAAGTGCTCCATGTCGCTGCTCCAGATGGACATCCCCGCCGATGAAATCATCGACAAAACCATTCGCCGTCGCCTCATCGACGCCATCATCGAGCGCACGCCGACCGGCGCGGGCCGTGGACAACGCGAAGCGAAAAAGTCCCGTCGCGTCTCCGCCGATCTCGGCGTGCAGGTTTGCACCGAAGGCGCGAGCCGCAGCGTGTGCGAAGCCCTCGGCATCCCGCCCGAGTGGGCGCAGCGTTGCGAAGACAGCGCCCACCTCGGCCACGATGGAAACGTCTCCACGCTGCACGAGCGCCTCGACAAAATGCGAGCCTTCAACGGCTTCCCTGGCTTTGAGAACAAAATGACCCAGCTCGGCTCCTACGGTGGTGGAAACCACTTCGGTGAGTGCGAGGTCGTGCAGCTAGCCGACGACGCCGAGATGCGCCGCACCGCCGAGGTCTTCGGCCTGCGGGACAATCACGTCGCCTTCCTCAGCCACTGCGGATCTCGCGGATTCGGGAACATCCTCGCGCAGCGCCAGTTCAAGGCTCTGGAAGGCTTCTTCCGCACCTGGGGCCTCGCATTCCCAGCCGAGGACAAACAGCTCGTCTATGCCCCGCTCGGAACGCCCGAAGCGGACGCCTATCTCGACGACATGGCGCTCGGGGCGAACTTCGCCACCGTGAACCACATGCTCATCAATGCGCTCGTGCTGGAAGCCTTCCAAGAAGTGCTTCCCGGCACGAAAGGGCAGCTCGTGTACTTCATCAGCCACAACATCGCGCGTCAGGAAGTCGTGAACGACCAGCTCGCCTGGGTCCACCGCAAAGGAGCCACCCGCGCCTTCCCCGGCGGCCACCACGCGCTCAAAGACACGCCTTTTGCCGCGACCGGTCACCCGATCCTCCTCCCCGGCAACCCACGCGATGGCTCCGTCGTCATGGTCGCGAAGCCCGATGCCGTGAAAAGCTGCTTCAGCGTCAACCACGGTGCCGGCCGCTGCATGGGCCGCAAAGCCGCCGCCCGCAATCTCAATCAAAACGAGGTCAACGCCGACTTCGAAACCCACGACATCCTCTACAACGCCCGCCAATACCCCATCGACGAAGCCCCCAACGCCTACAAAGACCTCAAAGAAGTCCTCCACAGCGTCGAGTCCGCCGGCCTCGCCCAGCAAGTCTGCAAACTGAAGGCCCGCTTCGTCATCAAAGACGCGGCGGAGGCGGATGATTGATGCTGAGTAGATTTGATTGGCAATCGAATCTCAAAACCTCTACCATAAATCCATGATCTCGCTCCAAGCCCTTCACCAAATGTCGCTTAAAGAGAAGCTCTTCGTCATGGAGACGCTCTGGGACGATATCGCGGCTTCAGAGGCCGAACTTGAAGTGCCTGCATGGCAGCAAAACTTGCTCGATGAACGCGAGTCCGCCATCGCCGCAGGCACCGTAAGATTCATCGACTGGGAGGACGCGAAACGGGAAATTCGAGAAGCTGTCCGATGAAAATTCAGATTCTCGATCTCGCCAAGGACGACCTCATCGCAGGCTTTCGTTTCTACGAGAAGCAGGAGCCTGGCCTCGGTGACTACTTTCTGCGTCAGCTCTATACCGATATTGACGGCCTCCATCTCACCGCAGGCATCCATCTCCGGCCCTACCGCCAATATCACCGAGCACTCTCCAAGCGATTTCCCTTCGCCATCTTCTACACCGTCGAAAACGAAGCCGTCATGATAAGAGCCATCGTGGACTGCCGCCGTCGCCCGTCTTGGATCCGGCGACATTTACGAGGTGCTTGATTTGTAGCGCCGCATTCAGCCAGATGAATGTCTGGCAGGCCCGTGATCGGAAGCTCAAAGGTGATCGCGCTCATAACGCCTGCATTCTAACCTCCTGCCCAAAAACCCGCAATGAATGAATCAACCATGAAAAACACACCTCCATCCTCTCTATCTCCGGCGAATCCGGCGGCGGGCAGTTGCTGCGGTCTTCGTTGTCGCTGGCGCTGGTCACGGGGCGGGCGTTTCGGATGACGAACATTCGCGGGAAGCGTCCGAAGCCAGGGCTGATGCGGCAGCATCTGACCTGCGTGAAAGCTGCGGCGGAAGTCTGCGGCGCGGAGGTCGAAGGGGCCGATCTCGGCTCCACGGAACTCTTTTTCCAGCCTGGGAAGGTCGCGGCGGGCGATTACTCGTTCGCCATCGGCTCCGGCGGCAGCACGACGCTTGTTTTGCAGACGCTTCTGCCCGCGCTGCTTCATGCCGAGGCCTCCAGCACGCTGCGCATCGAAGGCGGCACGCACAACCCGATGGCACCGCCGTTCGAGTTCATCGAGCAATGCTTCCTACCGGTGCTGTGGAGCATGGGCGTCGATGCTAAGGTCACACTGGAGCGCCCCGGCTTCATGCAGGCAGGCGGTGGCGTGCTCACGGCGGAAATCGGGCCGATCAAGAAGTGGAAGAAGCTCAAGCTCACCGAACGCGGTGAGCCGGTGGAGACTTTTGGCCGCGTGCTGCATGCGCATCTGCCCGGCGAGATCGCCAAACGCGAAATCGTGACCGCCTCCAAGATCCTCGAATGGCCCGAAAACCACATCGACCTCCGCTACGCGAACGACAGCCCAGGCCCCGGCAATGCCATCCTGCTCGGTGCCCGCTTTGCGAACGTGTGCGAGATCAGCACCGGCATCGCCCAGCTCGGCAAATCCGCCGAAGCCGTCGCCACCGGTGCGGCGAAGGGCCAGCGCAGCTATTTGGCCTCCCCAGCACCGGTGGGCGTCCATCTGGCGGATCAGCTCCTTCTGCCCATGGCCCTTTCAGGCGGTGGGGTGTTTCACACGCTCGCCATCACCGATCACACGCGGACGAACATGGCGCTCATCGAGCAGTTTTTGCCGGTGAAGTTCAGCGTGGAGGACGCTAGGGCAGGGGAGAAGGCTGTCCGAGTATCATCATGAGATGTCAGAGCGGCCAGAGGGTAGGCTGGTGGTCAGATGGAAGGTTTTTGTGATGCGTCATTTTAACTCTTGCCGCCGTATGAGTCATTTCATAGCCTCGCGGCTCCTTTTTCCCATGAAACCGACTCACACACTCCTGACCTCGATCACAGCGCTCGCGCTGCCCTTTGCCTCCATGGCACAGACCATCCAGCCCGGCGGCAAACTGCCTGGCAAAACTGAAATCGCCCTCGTTAAAGTCGCGGGCGACCTCGTCGATCCCGTCGCCGTCGCTGGTGCACCGGATGGCAGCGGCCGCCTGTTCGTCGCCGAGCGTCCTGGAGTCATCCAGATCGTCAAAGACGGCAAAGTGAACAGAAAGCCCTTCCTCGACATCAAGGACAAGACCATCAGCTCCTTCCTCGAACTCGGTCTTTTCAGCATCGCCTTCCATCCGAAGTTCAATGAGAACGGTCGTATCTTCTTCTGCTACTCCGACTTGTGGTTCAATGGAGCCAGCATGATCGCTGAGGTAAAGGCGAAGAAGGACAAGCCCGATCAGGCGGACATGGACAGCATCAAAGTGCTGATGCAGCTCGACTTCCCCTACTGCAATCACCACGGCGGCCAGATCGCCTTTGGGCCGGATGGCTACCTCTACATCGGCGTCGGCGACGGCGGCTGGGAGGGCGATGTCATCAGCGCCGGTCAGGACCTGCACACCCACATGGGCAAGATGCTCCGCATCGACGTGGATAACACCACACCCGATCGCAACTACAGCGTGCCGAAGGACAATCCCTTCATCACCCTGCCACAGCAGATGACCCTCTTTGGCGTCACCGAGTTGGCCTTCTCCAAGATCCATCCGAAAGCCAAACCCGAGATCTGGGCCTACGGCCTGCGCAATCCCTGGACCTTCAGCTTTGACGCGAAGACCGGCGACCTCTGGATCGCCGACATCGGTCAAAACCACTGGGAAGAGATCAATATGCAGCCTGCGGGCAGCAAAGGCGGCGAGAACTACGGCTGGAAATTCATGTGTGGCAGCCACACCTTCCCGCTAGAGACCGAGAAGGACAATCCACGCGTCGGCGTGCTCCCCGTGGCCGAATACAGCCACGTCGATCAAGGCATCTGCGTCATCAACATCGGTGTCAGCCGCAGCAAGGCCCATCCGAGCCTCGAAGGCACCTACTTCTGCGCCGACTGGGGCAGTGGCAAGGTCTGGGGCATCGCCAAAGAAGGCGACAAATACCAGATGCAGGAGTTCCTCGATCTCGACACCCCGCTGCGCCCCACTGGCAGCGGCTTTGACTCCGAGGGCAATCTCTACCTCACCCACGCCACGGCCAACTACGGCGGCCCCGTCGATCCCTACACCAGTGAGCGCGGAGCCCTGTGGAAGCTCGTCCCTGCGGACAAAGTCCCCGCTGGTGCCGAAACGGCTCCCCTTCAGAAGAAGTAAGCCTCCAGCACGCTACTTCCACCCACCCACCCACAAAGCCGGACCGCGAGGTCCGGCTTTGTTGTTTACCGCACCTTGACCTTCGGCCTGCCCCTGCTTTCATTCGCCATACCATGACCACGCCCGCCACGGCTCTGCTTCTCCTTACCCTGCGACTCACGCGAGGGTAGGCGGCCCGCGTTTCCTCGTCATACCCCCCTAGCCGTCATGTCACGGCTGCGTTCTCATTCTGGCACCGCCCAGCACCGTCAATCATCCTTTGCTCTGCACTTTTCATGTTAAAAAATCCGTCCGCCAAATACCAGCGTTTCGACCCCGTCTCGCTCCCAAACCGCCGCTGGCCCTCTCAAACCATCTCCAAAGCCCCTATCTGGTGCTCCGTCGATCTGCGTGATGGCAACCAAGCCCTCGCTGTGCCCATGAATGTGTCGCAGAAGCTCGATATGTTCGATGCACTGGTGAAATGCGGCTTCAAGGAGATCGAAGTCGGCTTTCCCTCTGCCTCGAACACCGAGTTCGCCTTCAACCGCCGCCTCATCGAGGAAAAGCGCATCCCAGACGATGTCACGATCCAGTGCCTGGTGCAGGCGCGGGAGGATTTGATTGAAAAAACCGTCGAAAGCCTCATCGGGGCCAAAAAGGTCGTCATTCACATGTACAACTCCACTTCGCCTGCGCAGCGGAAGTATGTCTTCGGGAAGTCGAAGGAGGAAATCATCACCGTGGCCATCAAAGGAGCGCAGATGATCAAAGACCGCCTGCACCGCCTCACCGCCGGTGGTACGCACGTCACGCTGCAATACTCGCCAGAGAGCTTCAGCGCCACCGAGGTCGAATTCGCCAAAGAAATCAGCGAGGCTGTCATGGATGTATGGCAGCCTACGCCGCAGCATAAAATGATCCTCAATCTGCCCGATACCGTGGAGGTCTGCATGCCGAATGTGTATGCCGACCAGATCGAGTGGATCTGCACAAACATCAAAAACCGTGACAGCCTCATCATCAGTCTGCACACGCATAATGACCGCGGCACCGGTACAGCCGCCACGGAGTTGGGCCTGCTCGCAGGAGCGGATCGCGTAGAGGGCACTTTGTTCGGCAATGGTGAGCGCACGGGGAATCTCGACATCGTGCAGGTCGCGATGAATCTCTACATGCACGGCATCGCTCCCCAGCTCGACTTTAGCGATATGAATGGCCTTATCGCCATGTATGAGCGCACCACCGGCATGACCGTGCCCCCACGCCAGCCCTATGCCGGTGAACTCGTCTTCACAGCCTTCAGCGGCAGCCATCAGGATGCGATTAAGAAGGGACTCAGCGGCTACAACGAGCACAAATCCATCTGGGATGTGCCCTACCTCACCATTGACCCGAACGACATCGGTCGCGAATACCACGAAGTCATCCGCGTGAACTCCCAGAGCGGAAAAGGCGGCGTCGCGTATCTTCTAGAGAGCGAATTCGGCATCGAGCTACCGAAGGACATGCAGCGTGAGTTCGGCCCCATCGCCAATGACATCGTCGATAAACTCGGTCGTGAGGTCAGCGGTGCCGAGTTGAAGCAGATGTTCTGGGACGAATACATCCTCCGTGAGACTCCCTACCAGCTCTACCACTTCCATGCCGATGGCGTGGACGGCGTCTTCACCTGTCGCAGTAGTCTTGTCGTTCATGGTAAAGAACGTGGCATTACCGGCACCGGAAATGGCCCTATCGCAGCCTTTGCCGATGCGCTCATCAAGGATGCTGGTGCAACGAGCTTCGAAGTCAGCACTTACCGCGAGCAGAGCCTAAGCTCCGGCACGCAGGCCGCGGCACTCGCCTTTATCCAAATCAAAACGGCCCAAGGAAAGCTGGTCTGGGGTGCCGGGGTCGATACCAATATCGAGCTCGCCTCCATCAAAGCCGTGCTCAGTGCCGTCAATCGGGCAATGTGAGCTCCATGATGGATTGTTGGACGAGAAGCAAAAGATCATCCGCCATGCGGCGTGATGAGATCACGCAGCGACTTGGCCTCACTCAAAAGGTCATGCAGCTCCGTGTCATGATGCTGCGATAAAATTTGAGTCAAAGCCTGCAAATGCAGGGCCGCATCCTGGAGCGCCGCTAGCACCTCTGCACGGTTTTGACTCAAAATACCTGTCCACAGCCCTGGATCGCCGGCTGCTACGCGTGTCGTGTCACGCATGCCACCAGCCGCAGCAGCGACATGACTGGGATCTGCCCGCAAAGCGGCCAAAGTGGTCAAAGCAGCCATCACATGGGGCAAATGTGAGACCCGTGCCACGCAGCGATCATGCTCGGTGGGCGATTTGATCAAGAGGTGGCAGCCTAATGTGGACCAGAAGCTCTTCAGACGCTCTAGCGCCTCAGCCGGAGTCCTCTCGGTCGGCGTGATCAAGCACGCGGCATTTTGAAACAAATCCGCTCGTGCGTGGGCCATGCCCGTCGCATGCGATCCGGCCATCGGATGGCTACCGAGGAAGGTGATGCCTTTTTGTGCCAAGACAGGCTCTAGCGCACTGACCACAGCCCCCTTCACACTACCCACATCCGTCACGATGAGTTCAGGCCGCACACGCGCTGCGCCGATCTGCTCCGCCGCAGCCAGCATGTGCTCGACCGGCATGCACAGCACCGCCAGGCTCGCATCCGCCACCGCCTCTGCGATCGTCGTGCAGCAAATAGCAGAGGGCACCCGCGCCTTCACCTCATCCAGCGCCTCTGCACGTCGTGCCCAGACACGAATCGTCGCCAGCGGGTATTTTTTCCGAATCGCCAGTATGAGCGAGCCGCCCAGCAAACCAGGGGAGAGGATAGCAATGGATGATTCTTGGAAAGACATAGCGTCAATTTTGCTTACACCGGCCCAGTGCGGGTGAAAGCAGTTTTCATCGTTGCCCTGCCCACTGACCACCGCTTTAAAGAAAACGGACATGATACCCGCCCTCCGCATCCATCCTGCCGACGACGCCATCGTCGCCCTCCGCGATCTCCCTCCTGGCTCCACCTTCACACTCGGTACAGAGACCTGGACCCTGCACGAAAAAATCCCCGCCAAGCAAAAATTCGCAGCACGTGATCTCGCCGCTGGCGAACGAGTCATCATGTACGGTGTACTCGTCGGTATTGCCACCCAGCCTATTGCTCGTGGTAGCCTGCTCCACACGAGCAACCTGAAGCACTCCAGCGCTACCTTTACCGGGAAACAAAGCGCCTACACCTGGACACCACCAGACATCACACGCTGGACGGGCCGCACCTTCCAAGGCTATCAGCGGCCCCATGGCCCAGCTGGCACGGCGAACTACTGGATCGTCATCCCCCTCGTCTTTTGCGAAAATCGCAATCTAGGCTTCATGCGGGAAGCACTCGTGAGGGAGCTCGGCTACGGCAAAACCTCGCCGTATGAACGCTTTGCACGGAAAATCATCGACCTACATCGTCGAGGAGCATCCGCAGACGAAATAATCGCCGCTCAAATGGAGAGTGAGCATGAAGAGAAAGCTACGCGCCACTTTCCCAACGTCGATGGTGTCAAATTCCTCGAACACGGACTCGGCTGTGGAGGCACACGGCAGGATGCACAAGCGCTATGCCGCCTACTCGCTGGCTACATCCATAACCCGAATGTCGCAGGAGCCACTATCCTCAGCTTAGGCTGCCAACATGCACAGATCAGCCTCCTCGAGCAGGAAATGGCCGCACTCTACCCCAGACTCGAAAAACCACTGCTCATCTACGAACAGCAAAAAAGCCAATCCGAACGCGACATGATGCAGCGTGCCATCCGCGACACATTTCTCGCCCTCACCACCGCCAACGAGCAAACACGCAGCCCCGCCCCGTTGAGCGATCTCATCATGGCCGTCGAGTGCGGCGGCAGTGATGGCTTCAGCGGCATCAGTGCCAATCCAGCCATCGGTCACACAGCAGATTTGCTCGCCGCATTAGGAGGTGCACCTGTCTTGAGCGAATTCCCCGAGCTCTGCGGCGTCGAGCAAAGCCTCTGCGACCGCTGCATCACCCCCGAGATCGCCGATAAATTCGTCACCCTCATGCGTGCATATGAAAACGCTGCTCGAGCATGCGGCAGTGGATTCGATGCCAATCCAAGTCCTGGCAACATTCGTGACGGACTCATTACGGATGCCATCAAATCAGCTGGAGCCGCCAAAAAAGGCGGCAGCGCACCCATTGTCGATGTTTGCGACTACGCCGAGCCCATCCGCCAACATGGAGGGCTCACCCTTTGCTGCACCCCAGGCAACGATGTCGAAAGCACAACTGCGCTAGCTGGAGCAGGCTGTACGATGATCCTCTTCACAACCGGACTAGGCACGCCCACCGGCAACCCGATTTGCCCCACCTTAAAACTCAGCACCAATACCACGCTCGCTGAACGAATGCCCGACATCATCGACTACGACTGCGGTCCCATCATCACGGGCGCCAAAACAGTCCCGCAGAGTGGCGAAGAAATCCTGGAGCTCGTCCTAGCCACCGCCAGTGGTAGCTACACCCCCAAAGCCGTCGCCCTCGGCCAAGACGACTTCCTCCCCTGGAAACGCGGAGTCTCACTCTGAAAGCCATGTAGAGCACGGCATCAAGTGTTCGGGAGCATGTGTTCGTGGAAGTACAAAAGGTCTGTCCCTTTATCATATACCGCTTGCGCCACGCCGATTCGTTGCAAGCTTCGCCCACTCCTCCGAGCCGCCAATTCTCGTCATCCTTTCCCGCTCGCTTCCCTCCATCCTTCTCCCTTCCCTATCATGCGCCAGGCTCGGCTTAAGGCTCCCAAGCATCTCCCCTTCGCTTACTATCATTGCGTCTCTCGCGTGGTCGATCGAGGCTTTCGGCTCAAGGAGCAGGAGCGTGAGATGTTCGTTGGTCTCATGCGCATGTATGAAACGCTCTGCCAGGTGCGGGTCGTGACGTTTTGTGTGCTCTCGAATCACTTCCATGTGCTCGTGGAGGTGCCACGCAGGCCGGAGGTGTTGCCGACGGAGGAGGAGGTGCTGGGGATTGTGCGCAGGTCTTTTGGGAAGGCGACGGAGGGGCAGGTGAGGGCGGAGGTGGAGCATTTGCGCAAGATCGGAGCGCAGGCGGATGCGCAAAAGATCATCGATGGGTTGATGGCGCGGATGTGGGATATTTCGGCGTTTATGAAGTCGCTGAAGCAGCGCTTTACGCAGTGGTTTAATAAGAAGGAGAAGCGCAAAGGCACGCTGTGGGAAGAGCGCTATCGCAGCACTCTGGTGGAGGGTGGTGGGACGGCGCTGGCGATGGTGGCGGCGTATGTGGACCTGAACCCCGTGCGGGCGAAGTTGGTGACAGATCCAAAGGATTACCGGTGGGGCGGCTATGCGCAGGCGGAAGCCGGGATCAAAGTGGCAAAGAGCAGCATCGAGCTGGTGGCACTAGGGCAATTGGAGGGACGCAAACCCGAGGAGGGCCATGTGCAGCACTACCGAAAGCTCTTGTTTACCTGGGGCACGGCTTCGAAAACAAATGCGGATGGGACAAAGAAGGGGGCGATCAGCGAGACATCTCGGCGTGAGGTGATGAAGCGAGGAGGGAGGCTACCTGTGGCGGAGGCGCTGAGGTGCCGGGTGAGATATTTTACGGATGGAGCAGTGATCGGCGGCAAAGAGTTCGTGAACGCGATCTTCAAGAGCCAGCGGAAGCGCTTTGGGGCGAAGCGGAAGGATGGAGCACGGGCGGTGCGGGGGATTGCGATGGACGAGGGCGCGGAGAAGCTGTGCTCGCTAAGGGATTTGCGAGTAGGAGTGTTCGGAACTCCTGATTGAGAGTTCTGCGATAAAACTGCTCGATGGATGAAGGCGTTTTTTTGAACTGCCTCACTTGGGCAGCATGGCCAAATATTTATCGGTCATGTCTTTGACCTTTTTCCTGGCTGGTTCGAGCTGGGGTTGGATTTTGGTGATTTCGGCGGTGCACTCGGCGATGATTTTGTCCTTTTCGGGGATTTCTTTGGTGGCTCCGGCGATGGTGGACTCTGCAGTGGATTTTTTGGCCTTATTCGAGTCGGCGGCGGCGAGCGCGGTGGCTGCGGCCGCTTTTTTGGTATCGAGCGTTTTTTGTTCGGCTTCGAGTTTGGCGTGGGCGGCGGCGTAGGCTGCTTCGAGCGGGGCGAGGGCGGTTTTGGCAGCGGCGATGGCGGCGTTCAGCGGGGCGACTTTGGCGGCGAGGTCTTTTTCAGCGGCGGCTGGGGCTGCTTGTTTGTCGGCGAGGGCTTTGGACTGGGCATCGACTTCTTTTTGAATGGCGTCCCGCTGTCCGCGTGTGGGAGCGGCAGTTTTTTCTGCGGCGGCGAATTCATTTTTGGCGGTGGTGAGCTGCTGTTCGGCTGTTTTGGAGTTGTTGGTGGCAGCGGCGAGGTCGGCCTTTGTTTTGGCTGCGGCGGCACGGGCGTCTGCGAGGACTTTTTGTGCGGCGGCACTGGCGGCTTTTTTGGCGTCGAGTGCTTTTTGGGCTTCGGCGATCTTGGCGGCGTCTTTGGTCGCTTGGGCGTCGGCGAGGGCTTTTTCAGCCGGGGCGACTTCGGCAGAAATTTTCGGCACAGTCGGCTCGGCGTCTTTAGCAGCCTTTTCTTTGGCCGGAAGGGCAGCAGTGAGGTCTGCGACCGCTTTTTTGGTGGCGGCGACGGCGGCTTCTTTTTGGGCGACGACGGCTTTTTTGGCGGTGACAACTTGTTCAGGCGCATTGAGCTTGGTGGAGACTTGTGCGAGCGCATTGCGTTTTTCGGCGATGACTTTGCTGATGTCTTCGGCTGCTTTTTTCGCGGCGGCGATGGCTTCGTCTTTTGTTTTGGTGGCTGCGGCGATTTCGGCCTGTTTGGTGGCGATGATGGTTTTTTGTTCATCGACTTTGGCCTTGGCGGCGGCATCTGCCTCACGGATGGGCTTGATGGTGGTTTCTGCTGCGGTGGCGATGTCCTGCACTTTCTTCAATGCTGCGTCGAGGGCGGGCTGAGCGGCGGCGGCATCTGCGATGGCTTTCTTGGAATCGGTGATGCGTTGAGCTGCGGCGACTTTGGCGGCTTCGGCGTCTTTTTTGGCTTCGGTGAAGTCGTTGAAGTCGGTCTCGAGTTTTGTGAGTGCTTCTTTTTCAGCGAGGACGGCGGTGTTGAATTGAGCGGCCTTGAGTGCGGTGGGGACTTTTTGCAGGACGCCGATTTCGTCTTGAGTGGCCTTGAGGGTGAACTGTGCTGTGGCGAGGGCGGTTTTGCCTGCTGTGACATTGTTTTCGCCGTTTTTGATGCGATCAGGACCTGCTTTGACGAGGGCGGGGAGTTTTGGCAATTCGGCTTTTTTGGCGGCGAGTTGTTCGGCTGCGGTTTTGATCTTGGGGGTGGTTTCAGCGATGATTTTATCGAGATCAGCGACGGGAGCGGGTGCGGCACCGAGCTCGGCCTTTGCTTTGGCGACGGCGGCGGTGAGTTGATCCGCTTTGGCTTTGATGGGGGCTATTTTTTGCTGGGCGGCTTTTGCTGCGGCGAGTTTGGCCTGGAGTGCGGCGTCTGCTGGGGCAGGGGCGAGTGCGGCGGTGGCATCTGCTACGGCTTTATCTGCTGCGGGGAGCTTGGCGGCCTCTGCGGCGATGGGGGCGAGTTCTTTTTCGAGAGCAGCGAGCTTGGTGGCACGTTCTGCGTGGGCTTTGATGGCTGCGACGCGTGCTTTGTGGTCCGCGATGGCTTTGTCGAGGGTGGCTTTGAGTGCTGCGAGGGCTTTTTCTTCGTTGGCGATCTCTCCGGGGTAGGCTTTGGAGCGGCGGTCGTTTTCTGCGACTTCGGCGCGGAGCTTGGCGAGGGCTTCATCGCGTGCTTTGGCATCTGTTTCGGCCTTTTTGATGGCTTCCGTCAGGGAAGGGATCTTGGTGGTGAGCTCGGCCATGCGTTGCTCTGCTTGGACGATGCGCTGGGCGATGGGGGAGGGATTGCTGATGTAGCGACCGAGCTCTGAGAGTGCTGCGCCTGCGGTGAGGTTCCACTGGATGATCTCGCCACGCCAATTAGCGGAGATGGCGGTTTTGTTGTCTGCGCTGGCGATGACTTTGGTGACGATGTCGCCCTGGGAGGCGGCTTCGGCGAGTTTGGTGCCATTGATGTCCCACACGCGGATGAGGCCGTCGTTGCCACTGGAGACGACTTTGCCATCTGGGGTGAATGCGACGGACTGTACGCCGCCAGTGTGTGCGGCCCAATCTTTGACTTTTTTGCCTTCGTTCATTTCCCAAATCATGACGCTGCCGTCCATGCCGCCGGAGGCGAGAAGATTGGAGTCTGCACGCCAGGCGAGTGCTCCGCAGGCGGCTTTATGCTGACCGAGGATGTAGAATTCACCGCCATTCTCCGCTTCCCAAACCATGACGTTGCCGTTGCGGTCGCTGGTGGCGAGGAGGACGCCATCGGGGCTGAATTTCGTGCCCAGGAGCCACTCGGTGTGTTTGCTGATGGTGTACAATTCATCGCCGGTGGCAGTGTCGTAGCATTTTACCTTTTTTGATGTGCAGCCGATGGCGACCATTTTGTGGTCGGGGGAGATGTCGGCAGCTTGGGCCTGATCGAACTCTTTGCCGACTTCGACGATGCGTTTGCCGGTTTTCACATCCCAGACTATGGCGTGGCCGTTCTTGCCGGCACGACCGCCACCTGCGACGAGGAGGGAGCCGTTTTGACTGAACTGGAGGCTGCGTGCGTAGCCTTCGGTGTAGGGGAAGATGCCGACGAGTTGGCGAGTGTCGGTGTCGTAAAGGAGGATCTGCTTCGGGGCGGCGATAGCGGCGAGGTTCGTCCACGGGCTGTGGGCCATTGCGGTGATGGCGGTGGTGCGTGGTGTGACGACGACGGGCTCCAGCAGGACGTGCTCTGGCCGTGCGATGGGGCCGGTGGGTTTTCCGCTGGTGACGGCCACGGCCATATCGACCTTGGGTTTGGCGGATTTTTTGGCGATGGAGGATTTGGTTTCGAGGAGGCCGCCTTTGACCCAGGCGGCGAGGAGGTCGAGATCCTTGGTGGAGAGCGGCGCTCCCTCGGGCGGCATGAAGGGCTCTTCTTTCTTGGCGCAGGTGGTCCAGAGGCGGCTGCCATCGACGTTGCCGGGATCGACGACTGCACCACCACCACCGCCGGTCATGAGTGCGGCGAAACTGGTGAGATCGAGGTCGCCTTTTTTCTTATCGGGATTGTGGCAGGAGAAGCATTTGTTTTCCAGGAGTGGGCGGATCTGATCCTGGTAGGTGATTTTTTCGGCTGCGTCCTGGGCATGGAGAGACGCAGCAGCGAGTGCCGCGCAGGTCAGCGAGAGGGGGATGGATTGGCGCATGGTGGGGGTAAATTGCGGTGGAAAGTACGCTGCGAACACAAGGGAGCTTTCGCTAAGAAACAGTGGTCAAAACCAATCGGGGCGGAGCTACTCCTCCTCTGGAATGCGGAAGGTGAGCTGGCTGGTGGTGGCCTGGGGGGGCTGTGGCGGTGAGATCGACCTCCATCGGCTTGGTGATGCTGTTGCCTGCGAGATCCTCCAAGGCGGGGTCGATGCGGATGGCATATTCACCGGGTTGCCAGGGCTTTTCCGGCGTCCAGGACCACAAAACGCGGTTTTTTGGCAGGAGCTCGATGTGTGCTGCTCCCGGCATTTTCGGGATCTGGAGGGCCCGGCAGAGGATTTCGGGCTCAAAAAGCTCGTCTGTGGTGATTTGGAGTGGCGAACGAGTCTTCGCTGCGGGCACGCGGATCTGCCATTTCGCGGGGTCGGGCTGCGCATGGTCTGCTGCGGTGGCTTGGAGAGAAAAAGTAGCCTCCTGGCCCAGCGGCATGCCGGAGGTGCTGCGCCAGCGAGCATCCACGGCGAGCGTGTAGCTACTCCCTGCGATCAAGACGGGGCCTTCGTCGAGATTTAGGTTCACACCGGTTTTTTGTCGCCCAGGATGCAGCATGAGCGTGAGTCGCTGGCCATCTGGTGTCCAGAGTTCCGTCTCGCGGAAGGCCCCGGCGACTTCTTGGCCGTTTTGTTGGCGGAGTGTGATGTAGTTCAGGAATACGCCCTGCTCCATCGGCTGTGTGAAGTCGAGGTAGAGCTTCAGCGTGTTCGCGGGCACTTCACGCGTGGCTGGGCTGAGCCGGACCTGGGGCCGCTGCGGCTTGTTTTTCTCCAGCGTGACATGGAGGTCGGAAAAATGGCCCGGATGGCGGATCTCCACGCGGTAAGTAGCTCCGAGAGCGAAGGGAATGCTGGGCTTGAAGTGCAGAATGCCGTGCTCTGAGGTGAAGGAGCCGAATAACGGCTGATTGGAGCCCTCGGCATACACTTGGACGAACTTGGGGTCGGTTGTGTGTGAAGGGATCGAAAGCGTTCCTTGGTCGATCCGGGCCTGGGGAACTGCGGTCTGCGCTGGGGAGAGGGAGGGGGCGGTGAGGCAAAGAAAGCTCAGGAGACTGAAAACTGAAAATTGGCGCAAGGCGTTCGCGGATGCGCCACCAGCCAATTTGCAGTTTTTAGTTTTGACTCCGCTGCGCTGCGCCCTACGGGCAGCCTTCGGCTGTCTGTCTCGTTTCTCTCGGCTCATTTTTCAGTTTTCAGTCCCGCTGGACTCTCATCACGGCAAGGCGGCCACTTCCAGGCTCAAGACGCCTTCGTTGTCCTTCAAAACGATCGCCCTCGTGTTGTCGAGTTTGTCGGCTTGTACGGCTCCGAAGAGGGCATCGACGATTTCGATGCCAGCGGGGCCTTGGGATTGTTTTTCGTCGCGGCGGGCGGCGTTTTCGTTGGTTTGAGGGGCGTCGAGATAGTCCATGCTGATGCGGGTGCCCCACATTTTGCTGGGGCCGAAGGCGTTCTGCTTGAAGCGCTGGGTGTGGACGACGAGCCACTCTTTGCCGCTTTTGTCGGTGTAGCTGAAGAGATCGAGCGGGCGGTTGCCGCTGCCGAGCTCGACCATGCTGACGCCTTTGACTTGTGCGCCGCTTTGGATGTCATCGACTTTGAATTTCGCGACAGGAGTGCAGGCGAAGGCACCGACGACGTAGGTGCCGTCTTTGCCGGTGTAGGGGATGAAGCTCTGGATGGGAGCCTTCGTTTCCCATTTGCGGTGGGCGACGTGGTAGGTCTCGGCGCTGAAGACATTGGCGGTGGCGCCGTGTTTGACGGGAACGGGGATGGTGAAGATGCGGGAGGCGAATTCCTCATTGCAGGTGCCGGTGGCAAAGAGGCGCGTGCCGTCAAAGGCGACATCGGTGATGTTCGTGACCTTGCTGGCGGTGCCGCCAGGCAGGGTGACGCGTGCCCAGGGCAGCTTGGCGGTGTCAAAGGGGGTGACTTTGCCTGCGGCATCGACGGTGAGGATGAGCACGGCGTTGTCCGGCCTGCGCTGAACATCGAGATAGACGCGTCCGCTGGCGGGATTCACGGCGAGGTCTTTGATGGTGATGTCTTCCTTCTTCGCACCGAGTCCGCCAGCGATGACGTTGCCGATGTCGGCCACGGGTTTGGCCAAAGCAGTGACTTCAGGCCCGACATCACCCGTTTGGATGGCGACGATGCTGGCGGTGCCAGGCTCTGCGACGAGCAGCAGGCCGCCTGGGCCGAAGCTGAGCGCGGAGAGCGATTTGAACTCCAATCCGCCGGTCTGCGGCGAGTCGATGAGTGAGGGCGAGACAGCGACCGGGGCGGCTACGAGTGAGGAAGCAGCGAAGAAGGCGAGGGCGAGTGATTTCATGACTTAGCCCCAAACGATGGCCCTGTGGTCATTCTCGCCATGGGAATGCAGGAAGGGGCGGCGCCAATGTGAAATTGAAGTTCACGCAGAGTTCATCGTCTGAGGCTTGAACTTTGACCCGAAAGGGCGCTTCGTAGCCGTGTTCGATGAAAAAAACTGATTCTCCCGCCAAAAAGCCCGCTCCGAAGATGCGGCGTGTGCTGACGCGTTGGCAGCGATTGAAGCGAGCGGTGCTCTTTATGCTCATGGGTGGCTCGCTGCTGGCCACGCTGGCTCTCACGGTCATCGTGGCGGTGTATAGCAGTATGGCGAAGAGCTTTGACCTCGCGGCGCTGGGGCAGATGCCAGAGCGCACGGTGGTGTATGACTCGACCGGGCAGATCCTCGGTCGGATGCATGGAGAGAATCGCATCGTGGTACCGCTGAGTGAGGTCTCTCCGCTGTTTGTGAAGGCGCTGCTGGCCCGTGAGGACTCACGCTTCTACCTGCATGGCGGGATCGACTTCAAAGGCGTCGCCCGTGCCACGCTGCGGAATGTGAAGGACGGGCGGATCGTGCAGGGGGCGAGTACCCTCACCATGCAGCTAGCGCGGAATAGCTACCCCGAGCTGGGCGATGCACGCACCATCCACCGCAAGCTGCTGGAGATGATGCTGGCACGGCGCATCGAGAAGGAGCTGCGAGCACGCGAGGCCGCGACCGGGACGAAGGCGAAGGACCAGATCATCGAGCACTATGTGAACCGCATTTTCTTTGGCACCGGGATCTATGGCATCCAGCGGGCGAGTCAGGTGTACTTCGGCAAGCACGCGAGCCAGCTCTCTCAGCGAGGCGGCACTCATCGCAGGCATCATTCGCAGTCCGGTGCGCTTTTCCCCTTTCCGCAATTACGAAGGAGCGATCAAGGAACGCAACGATGTGCTCCAGCGCATGCTCACGCTCAAAGCGATCACGCCCGATGAGGAGCAGGCTGCTAGGTATGAGGAAGTCATCCTGCATGCGCAGCCGGTTTTCCAGGGGCAGGGCGGCTATGCGCTCGACATGGTGCGGCGTGATCTGGATGACATCCTGGCGGAAAAAGAAATCGCCGAAGGTGGGCTGCAAGTCTTCACCACCATTCGCAAAGAGGTGCAGGACGCTGCGGAGGCCGCTGTGGAGAAGCGCCTGACCGAAGTGGAGAAGATCAAAGCCTACAAGCACTCCAAGAAGGCTGATTTTGACCGCACCTGGGATGGATCGAAGGAGATCTCGACCACGCCGTATCTCCAGGCCGCACTCACTTTGATGGACAATGACACGGGCGGCATCCTAGCCATCGTCGGTGGCCGTGATTACCGGCAGAGTAAGTTCAATCGCTCCACACTGGCTGCGCGGCAGGTGGGATCGACGGTGAAGCCCTTTGTGTATGCGGCAGGCATTTCAGCAGGTTTCCTGCCTGGCACCTACATTGATGACGCGCCCATTCAGCCTGGAGAGATCAGCGGCTCTGAGCCCGGCTGGACTCCGCAGAATAGCGACGGCAAGTTCCTGGGGCTGAAGACTCTCACCGATGGAATCGTGCTCAGTCGCAATACGATGACCGTGCGCTTGGGGAACTTCACCGGGATCGAGCGGGTGCTGAATCTGCTGGCGGATGCGGGCTTCAAGATGCCGAAGGACCGCAATCCGCAGGTCTTCATCGGCAATCTCAGTGGCAATGCGAGCCAGCTCACCACGGCGATGAGCATTTTCCCGAATCAGGGTGTGCGCAGGCAGAATTTCATCATCGACCGCATTGTCGATAAAGCTGGCCTGATCATCTACCAGACCACGGCGGGGGAATCACCCGTGCTCAATCCTGGCGTGGCACATGTGATGCGCGGCATCCTTTCCCAGGTGATGGACAGAGGCACCGCAGCCGCCTTGCGCAGCGAGCATGGCTTCAAAGAGCCCGGCGGGGGCAAAACGGGCACCACCAATGACTACAAAGACGCGTGGTTCGGCGGTTACACGGACCGACTCACCTGCGGCGTGTGGGTGGGGCTCGATACACCGCAGACGATCATTGATGAAGGCTATGGCGGCCGCCTCGCACTGCCGATCTGGGCGGATGTGATGAAGACGGCGCTGAAGCTCGGCTACAAGAGCGAGGCACCCCGTGCTGGGCTGCCGCTCTCTCGCGTGTCGCTCTGCCGGGTGAGTAGCCAGCTCGCTACGGATGGCTGCCACCATGCGGGCACTGCCTATGAAGATGGTCTGCCCTATGAAATGGTGCCGCAGTCCTTCTGCATGGAGCACCGGAATGTCGCCGCGCCTTCCCGTGCCGCCACTGTCCCACCACCGCAGAATCAGCCGCCACAGAGGCCGCGCGGGCTCTTTGATCGACTGAAGGGGCTCTTCCGATGAGGCGGATGCAGTCCTGGGGACGAGAAGCAGAGAATGTATCCACAGATTGCGCCCTGAGGCTGCCTTTTTGGCTGGACCGGCGTGACGCCAATCCTTGCCAGTTTTTCAAACAGCGCCTAATAGGGGCCATATTCTCCAAAAACCATCCCTGTCCTCCGATCCTGCCCCGTGGCCAAAAAATCCTCATCCAAGCTCACAGACGCCCATTCTCCCATCCTGCCCTCCGCTGCCCCGGTGGAGCATAAGCCCGTGGACGACCTCTACGGCGACTGGTTCCTCGATTACGCCAGTTACGTCATTTTGGAGCGTGCTGTGCCGCACATCCATGACGGGCTAAAACCCGTCCAGCGCCGCATTTTGCACTCCCTGCATGAGCTGGAAGACGGCCGTTACAACAAGGTGGCCAATGTCGTCGGCAATACGATGAAATACCATCCGCATGGCGATGCATCGATCGGCGATGCCATGGTCCAAATCGGCCAAAAAGAGCTGCTCATCGACACCCAGGGCAACTGGGGCAACACCCTCACCGGCGACAACGCCGCTGCTCCGCGATACATCGAGGCCCGTCTCTCGAAATTCGCCCTCGATGTCGTCTATAGCCCCAAAGTCACCGAATGGGCCTCCAGCTACGATGGGCGCAATAAAGAGCCCGTCACGCTCCCGGTGAAATTCCCGCTCCTGCTCGCTCAGGGCGTCGAAGGCATCGCGGTGGGTCTTTCCTGCCGTATTCTGCCGCATAACTTCATCGAGCTCTGCGACGCCAGCATTGCCGCCCTGCGTGGCGAGGACTTCAAGCTCCTCCCCGACTTCGCCACTGGTGGCATCATGGACGCTACCGACTACAATGACGGCCAGCGTGGCGGCCGTGTCCGTGTGCGGGCCAAAATCGAGCCCGGACCGAAGAAAAACACCCTCGTCATCTCCCAGATCCCCTTTGGCACCACCACGGGCGGTTTGCAGGACAGCATCGTCGCCGCGAACGACAAAGGGAAGATCAAGATCGCCCGTGTGGACGACAACACGGCTGAATTCGTGGAGCTAGTCATCCAGCTCCCCGCCGGTGCAGACGCGGATCAGACCATCCAGGCCCTCTATGCCTTCACCGATTGCGAAATCAGCCTCTCACCGAACGCGGTGGTCATTTTCGAGGACAAGCCGCGCTTCGTCGGCGTCACCGAGCTCCTGAAATCCAGCGCCGAGCACACCAAGAAGCTCCTTGGCCAGGAACTCGAAATCCAACTCGGTGAGCTGAACGAAAAATGGCACTTCAGCTCCCTGGAGAAGATTTTCATCGAAAACCGCATCTACCGGAAGATCGAAGAATGCGAGACCTGGGAAGCCGTGATGGCCGCCATCTGGAAAGGCCTGAAGCCCTTCCTCAGCCAGCTCAAGCGAGAAGTGAATGACGAAGACGTCGCCCGGCTCACCGAGATCAAAATCAAGCGCATCTCCAAGTTCAACAGCTTCGAGGCCGACGAGTACATCAAGAAGCTCGAAGAAGACATCGAGGGCGTGCAGAAGAACCTCAAGCAGCTCACACGCTACACCATCGCCCACTTTGAGCGGCTCAAGAAGACCTACGGCCCAGGTCGCGAGCGCAAAACGCAGATCGCAGGCACCCTCGAGCGTGTCTCCGCCGCCGAGGTCATCATGCAGAACGAGACCCTCTACCTCAATGCCAAGGACGGCTTCGCCGGCACTGGCCTGAAGAGGGAAGGGGAGCCGCTCTGCAAATGCTCACCTCTGGATGATGTGATCTTCTTCACCAAAGACGGCACCATGAGCGTCACCAAAGCGGGAGAGAAATTCTTCGTCGGCAAAAATCCGCCCTACATCGGCCTCTTTAAAAAGGACGATCAGGCCGTGTACAGCCTGGTTTATCGTGATGGACGCCAGGGCGTCGTCATGGCCAAGCGCTTCCGCATCGGCGGCATCACGCGTGATAAGGAATACGTCCTCACCCGTGGCACCCCCGGCTCCAGCGTGCTCTACCTCATCCGCCACGAGACAGAGGAGGAGAGCAATGCCTTCACCGCCGTGGTCCACCTGAAACCCGCGCTCTACCTGCGGAATCTGACGATCAAGTTCCCCTTCAACTCACTGGCCATCAAAAACCGCGAGTCCCAGGGCAACATCATCACCAAGCACAGCGTCGATCGCGTCGTCCGCGAGCCGAAGAGCGGCGAGTAAAGGGGGAACCTGATAAAGCCGGCAGCTTTGATTTCGCATGCCATGTGGTGATCGAAGTGCTCAGTGCTTAGTGGATTTCACAAAACCAACTGAGCACTTTGCACTGAGCACTTGGCATGAATGACACGAAAACAGACCCAAATGCTTTTGCCCGTAGAGTAAGCCTGTGGTGCCAATTTTCAGTTGGCGCGAGGCACTCGCCTACCTAGCCTAGCCGAATGGGAATCCCGAAAGTCATCGTCCGCTATTCAGCCGAGGAATATTACGACCTCGAAGAGGAGGAGGCGTACAAGAGCGAGTATTATGATGGAGAAATCTTTTCCATGGCAGGTGGTAGCCCAGAACACAGTCTGATCGTCATGAATCTGCTGCGAGAACTTGGTACCCGTCTCAAAGGCAAAACCTGCACCCCATACGACGGCAATTTGCGCATTCAGATTCCTGCCACGGGGCTGATCACCTACCCAGACGTCTCAGTGTTCTGCAAAAAGCTGGAGTTTGATCCGAAAGACAAGCGTCAACAAACAGCGATCAATCCGACGGTGCTGATCGAAGTGCTCTCGAAGTCCACCGAGAGCTACGACCGTGGTAAGAAGTCCGAAAACTATCGCCAACTCGAGTCCCTGAAGGCCTACATCCTCGTCAGTCAGACCAGTCCGCACATTGAGCTCTATGAGCGTCATGGAGACGGCTTCTGGTTCCTCACGGAGGCAAAAGGGCTCGATCAGGAGATCCCGATCAAGCCGCTAGGCCTGAAGCTGCCGCTGGCGGAGGTCTATGACCGGATCAAGTTTGGTAAGAAGTGATCCACGGATTCTGCTTGTCGGGTTTACCCTTCGGCGGCTAAAAGGATGGGATGGACTTTGCAAAATTCTCTTCCTGGCTCTCCGGCTTCGTCTGGGGCGTGCCCCTCATCGTGTTGCTCTTTGGCACGCATTTGTTTCTCACGGTGCGCACGGGATTCATCCAGCGCTACCTGCCACGGGCCATCCGGCTCTCGCTGTCGCGGAAAAAAGAGGGGGAGGGCGATGTGTCGCAGTTCGGTGCACTCATGACGGCCCTAGCCGCCACCATTGGCACAGGGAATATCATCGGCGTCGCTGGTGCCGTAGCAGTGGGTGGCCCCGGTGCGGTGCTTTGGATGTGGATGACAGGTGTCTTCGGCATCGCCACCAAGTATTCGGAGGCCGTGCTCGCGGTGAAATACCGCATCACCATGCCAGATGGCAGCATGGCGGGCGGCCCCATGTATGCACTGGAGCGTGGTCTGGGCCTGAGGTGGCTAGGGGTGCTCTTTGCCGCCTTCACCTGCATCGCCGCCTTTGGCATCGGCAACATGACCCAGGCCAACAGCATCGTCGAAATGCTCATCGACAAAGTGAAGCCTGACTCCGTCATCACCCTGCGCTGGGTCGCGGGCAGTGTGATGGCCGTATTGACTGCCGCCGTCGTCCTCGGAGGAGTCAAGAGTATCGCGAAAGTGTGCGAAATCCTCGTTCCCGTCATGGCCATCGGTTACGTCCTCGGCTGTGTGCTGGTCTTGATCAAGAATGCAGCCCTGCTGCCCCAGGCCTTTCTGGACATCTGGCAGGGAGCCTGGAGCGGCCAGGCCGCCGTGGGTGGCTTTGTCGGAGCTGGTCTCAAAGAAGTCGCTCAGGCAGGCATCGCACGCGGCCTCTTTTCGAATGAGTCGGGCCTCGGCTCTGCGCCCATCGTCGCCGCCGCTGCTCAGACACGCAATCCCGTGCGGCAGGCCCTCGTCAGCAGTACGGCCACCTTTTGGGACACCGTCGTCGTCTGCCTCATGACCGGACTCGTCATCGTCAGCAGTGGGCATTGGAAAGAGGGCATGCCCAAGGCCGCACTCACCAGCGCCGCCTTTGCAGACCTAGGCACCATCGGGCCTATCTTTTTGCTCTTTGGGCTCATCACCTTCGTCTTCTCCACCATCCTCGGTTGGGGTTATTACGGAGAAAAAGCAGCCGAGTACCTTTTCGGCACCCGTGCGGTGAAGCCCTACCGCATCCTCTGGGTGCTCGCAGTGCTCTTTGGCAGCGTGCAGCCCGCACAGGCCGTCTGGGACTTTGCAGATGCGGCCAATGGTCTCATGGCCCTGCCCAATCTCATCTGCCTCATCTGCCTCAGTGGCGTCATCGCCGCAGAGACACGCTCCCACGCTCATGAATTGCGAGGTACCGATTAAAGTCCCAGCGCAGCCCAAGATTATCATTGGCTCCTACGTAGCCTCTTCATCTCTCAAAACACATCCATCATCCCCTAACACCCGAAGGAGACACCCACCGTGAAGTTCAAATGCCCCACCTGTGAAATGCAGCTCAAAGTCGAGCCCGATATGGCTGGCAAAGTCGTCCGCTGCCCCGGCTGCGACTCCAAACTGCAAATCCCCGGAGATGCCACTTCTGCGGGCCTGCCGCCGCCCAGCGGCCTCCCTGCACCATCAGGCCTGCCAACCCCGGATGCTGTAAATGCCCCCGCTCAGCAAGAATACGCTCCTCCTCCGGGCCCAGAGCTCCTCGTCGAGCAGAATCGCAATGCACGCGGCGGCTGGGAGGAGACCGATCCGACGAATCCCAATCCCATGCTCAGCTTTGGCATCGGCTTTGTCATCTTTCTTGCCTGGATCGGCATTTTGTGGCCCTTCAAAGCCCCCGAAGGCACCGCTCCAGCCACCTACACGACGATGCAGTTCATCGCCTCGCTGTTCTTCAAGCACATGCTCGTGAGCTTCACCAATACGCTCTTCTTCACCTGGGCCATGGCGATCCTCTACTTGAAGCTCCAGAAGCTCAATCATCAAAAGAAAGCGCTCCTACTCGATGTCCTGCCCTGGGAAATGGGGGCTGAGATCAATCGCGAAAACGTCGGCAACTTCATCGACAATCTCTACAAACTCCCCCATCGCCTGCGTGACAGCATGATGGTCAACCGCATCCGCAAGGCTCTGGAGCTCTTTGAGGTCAAACAAAACACCGGTGATGTCACCAACATGCTCTCCAGCCAGTCCGACATCGACAGCATGCGCATCGGCGGCAGCTACACCCTGCTCAAAGCCTTCCTCTGGGCCATTCCCATCCTCGGTTTCATCGGCACCGTCATCGGTCTCTCTCACGCTATCAGTGGCATGAACTTTGCCGGCATGAGTGACCTCAAACAGATCACCTCCACCCTCGGCACTGTCACAGGAGGTCTCGGCACCGCTTTCGATGCCACCCTCCTCGGCCTCGTACTCGCCCTCTCGCTGAATTTCCCCATGAACTCCATGATGAAGGCCGAAGACGACTGCCTCAACAGCATCGACGCCTTCTGCAATGAAATCCTCCTCCCGCGCCTCAATGACGGCGGCAGCCTCGCCGGTGGCAGCACGGAGGGCATCATGGACACACTCGTCAAAGCTGTCGCCTCAGCTCAAAAAGAGTTCCTCATTGATCTCAACACCCTCAGTGCACGCCTTGTGGAGCAGGCCAACAACCTCGAAAAACGAGCCTCCGAGCATCAAGCCCGCGTGGACCGCGAATTCACCACCGCACTCACCGTCATGCGGGAAAAAATGACCGATGCCGTCACCGAGAACGTCAACAAAACCACCGATTACATCCGTGCCCTCTCCAGTGGCATCCAGAGCCTCAATGGCGTCCTCTCCCAGCTCGGTGAAAAACAAATCCTCATCCATCAGGTAAAGAAAAAGGGCTGGTTCAGCCGCGAATAGCCGCCCACACCCACTTTTTTCATCTAAACGACTCACCTCATGGCCAAGCGCAGACATGCCCCCAAAGACGAGATCCTTCTGGTCCCGTTCCTGGACATTCTCTGCTCGCTCATCGGCGTCCTCGTCCTCATCATCGTCGTCCTCTGCGTTTCCATGACTCAGCAGACAGAGGGCCGCAGTGTCGAAGAAGTCGAGCAAGCCCAGGAGGCCAAAAAACTCCGAATCGAGATCACCGAGACCAAAAAGCAGGAAATCATCGTCAATGAGCAGATCGCGACACTGAATGAGCTCCAAAAGCAGATCGAAGAACGCCAGCAGCGCTATGTGAAGCTCCGCAAGCTCCTCGCCACCTCCAAAGACATCCTCGACAGCAATTTGAAGCTCAGTCAGCAAATGCAAAAGGAGTTCGATGACCTCCTCCTCGAACTCGAAGGCCTCAAAAAGCAGCAGGTCGAATCCAAGGCAGAAATCGAAAAACTCACTGCTGAGATCAAAGCCCGCCAAATTCCCGAAGACAAAAAAGTCCCCCCCGTCATCGTCCAGCCCAGTGGCGGCGGTTTGGCAGAAGGGACCAAAATCTTCTTCGTCGAAGCTTCTGCTGGTGCTCTGAAAATCCTCGGCGGATGGGGTGCAGAGGATTACCGCCTCAGCGCCACGGCCGAGGTCGTCCTCGCCGATGTCGCCTACAATCACTTCCTCACCGAAATCGCCAAAATCCCCAACTCGCTCCTCCTCTTCCTCATCCGCGACGATGGGCAGGGCGCTTACAACAACGGCGCTGGCCGTGCCGACAACGACTATGAAGTCCGCACCGGCAAGCTGCCCATTCCTGGCCGTGGAAAGCTCGATCTCGCCATGTTCGACAAATACCGTGGCAAAATCACCCCTCCACCAGCCGCCACGCCAGCTCCTGCCAAAGACGACGCCAAAAAGAAACCTGCTGCGAATACCAAATAAGATAACAATGCCAACCTTTACGCGAACCCCATTTTGACAGGATTCACAAGATTACAGGATTATGCAGGATTACCCTGAAACACACAGCACACCACATACCCAAAGAGAAATCCTGTAATCTTGTGAATCCTGTTAATCCTGTCAAAACCGCTCCCTTGCCTTCCCTGACCTCCATTCTCGATCACCATGTCTAAACGCAGACACGACGAACAAGAGCTGCCATTCGTGGCTCTCATGGACACGATGACCAATGTCGTCGGCGTGCTCATCATCGTGCTCGTCATGGTCGGACTCAGCATCTCCGATGCCGTCACCACTGTCCTTTCAGATCTCCCGCCCGTCACCCCGCAGGAGCTCGCCCAAATCCGTGAGCAAGCCAAGCAACTGCCCAAACTGCTCACCCCGAAAGAAATCGAGGAAAAGAAAAAACAGGCCGAAATGGACCTCAAGAAGGCCATCGAAGACCTCAAGACCGTCGATACCTCCGATCTCGAATCCAAGATGAAATCTATGGATCTCGAGAGCTACCGCAAGCAGCTCGCAGACCGCAAAAAAGAACGCGAGGCTCAAAAAGTCGCCACCGACAAGCTCCTCGCCGAGCTAGATCGCCTCAAAGCACTGCTCGACCAGACGCCCGTCTTTCAGCCCCCGCCCCCCAGCTACGTCCGCCTCCCCAATCCGCGTCCGTATCCTGAAAAACCCAACGAAACCCGCGTTCTCGTCGCCAAGCAAGGCGTCCTCAGCTTCAACCAGCCGAAATTCGTCCAGCCCATCCTCGACGGCCTAGAAAAAATCAAATCGCAGCTCGAATACCAGCGTGCCGACTACGCCCCCTTTGCCAAGCTCATGGAAAGTGTGCTCGGCACCCCCGCAGCCGCTGCTGCTGCTTGGCCCCACATCGCTCCGCTCATCAATCGCCGCCAATTGGACGAAGCAGCCCAGGCCTATAAAATCCTCTCTGGTGGTGGCCTTGCCCCTACCCGGCAGATCCTCGAAGCCATCGCTGACATCTCCGTGCCCACCCGCAGCACCATGCCCATCGTCGCCAGCGCCATCCTCGCCGCCACCAAAGGTGATCTCACGGAATGGACCAAGCTCGATCCCTCCCGTGATCCCGCCACCCCCATCATCAAGGCCACCAAGAGCGGCAGCAAAATCATCTTCTCCTGGGGAGCAAAAAGCATCGAAGTGAAGGCCGCGCCACGCGACGTGCTCGACTACTTCGTCAAAGAGCTCGCCAAGATGAAAAACATCGAAGACGCCAGCAAAGCCCGCACCATCTATGACGCTACTCGCCTTGTCCCCATGCTCGAGCGTGCAGCCAATAATCCCCTCATCTCAGGCTCCTACACCTTTAAGCCGGACCCCCAGCCCACCCTCGCCTACATCCGCCTCGCCCTCTCGCCCAAAGGCGGTGGTGGCGAGACCATCGAGGCCCTCAAGCAGCAAAACTCCGCCTACATCCGCCTCATGCGTGACGTCAAAGCAGACCCGAATGGCGTCGTGCAATTTGAAGTCATGCCAGACGCCTTTGATGCCTACCTAGAGGCCCGAAAAGTCGCCGACGAGATCGGCGTCGCCGCCACCTGGACATTCCTCACCAAGCTCGACCTCGCAGTGAACCTCACGACCTTTGAAATCCAGCGTCTCTCACCCGTCACTCCCCCTCGTCCCCGTGGCACCGCCCCCGCCGCTCCTACCATCGCCCCGCCGAAGAAGAAGCTGGATTGATGGACTGCCACGGAGGAGCTAGCCCGTGGTCCTCGCACTCTGGAAAAGCACATCAGTCTGTTTTTGAGACGTTCTGGTCAAAGTGCTCAGTGCTCAGTTGGATTTTTGCCTCGTAATGCTTCCCACTGAGCACTGAGGACTGAACACTTTTTTCACGGCATACGGTGAGAAATGCGATGCTGGGATACCTGCTGCCATCCAATCATCGATAGAGGAATATGACGTGGAGATTATCGGTCGTTGTGAGCTGCGTCTGCATCCAAAAAAACAGCGCGGACGGTTTCCCGTCCGCGCTGTGGTTTGATTTGAGCGAATGTAAGTTTACTTAGCGCAACCGGCGGCGGCGCAGGATGCAGAGCACGCCCACGGAGCCCAGCAGCACCGCACCCGAAGGCTCAGGCACTGGAGCACAGCCGATCACCTGCACATTGTCGAGGTCGAGGCCTACCAGCTTCGAGTTGGCACCAGAGCCGAGGATTTCGAAGGCGAGGGTGTCGCCAGCAGAGAGCTTCAGCCAGTCGAAGTTGCCCGCGAGGTCGAAACCGTCGCCATTGAGGTTATTGCCATCTGGATTGTCGATGTCCCAATGCACAAAATTGTTGAAACCAGGTGTGAGGGTGATCGACTCAGAGAGCCAGACTGCCTGGCCATTTGCCCAGATTTTCACGGCTAGGCTGGTAGGGCCATGTTCGAATTCACCAGAGCCTTCGCTGAACACATCAAAGGTCAATCCGCAGAAGCACGCCATTTCCTGAGCGGTGTATTCGATCTTGAAGCCGATGCTACCCACAGCACCGCTGGGGTCAAAGCCGCCGAAGCAGCCCCACTGGCCACTCGTGCTGCCGGCTGGAGTGCCGACCTTGATGGTGCCAGGGCCTGAGATGTCTCCAGCAGCAATCAGGGGGCTCTGATAGCTCGGAGGCACGCTACCATACATCCCAGCAGGGATATTATCGAAGTCGTAGCCAGCGAGGAGGGTTTTGACGGTGCCTGGAGGGCAATTGCAGCCAGGCCAATCCACCTGAAAGGCGGCATTAGCACTACTGGTCATCGCGGCGATTGCGCCGATGAGGCCGAGGAGTTTGAGTTGTGTTTTCATAGTTTGTTTTTGGTAGCGTGATCGGGAGGAATCACATGGATGCGACTCGCTCCTAGTCTTCAGCACCTCTGCCAAACCGACAATTTATAGACTGTTAGAAGGTGGTAAGCCCTTCGCGACAATCCTCACAAAACGCCCGTCTTGCTTACACTCACCTGACATTCATTACGGTAATCATATAAGAACGCCGTTTTTTTATCTCCAACCGCCGCCGAGTGCCTTCTGCAAGGCCACACTGGCCACCAGACGCTGTCCGTCGATCTGTGCCGCGAGCAGCTTTGCGCTCATTACGGTGCGGTTTGCATCCACGACCTCAAAATAACTCGCGAGGCCCTTTTGATACCGCAACTCCGCTAGGCGCAGCGTCTCCTGCGCTGAGGCGATGGCACTTTGCAGAGCGGATGCCTGCTGCGAGTAGCCTTTTGCATCCAGAATGCTGTCTTCCACTTCTTGGATCGCCTTCAGGATGCTCTGGCGATATGCGGCGAGAGTTTCTTCGTAGCGTGCTTTGCTCGCGGCTAGATTCGCTCGCAGTTTGCCGCCTTGGAAGATCGGTAGCGTCACGCTCGGGCCGATGGAGAGCGTCTTGCTCCGTGCATCGATGAAATGTGCCGCCCCGATGCTCTCTAGGCCCGTGGTGCCACCGATTTTGAAGGTCGGATAAAACGAGGCCTGAGCCACGCCGATCTTCGCGTTTGCCTCGCGCATGGAGTACTCCGCCGCACGGATGTCTGGGCGGCGCTGGAGCAGGGTGGAGGGTAGCCCACCTGGCATCCGTGGCACAGACGGCAGTGCGGCGTTCTTCGCCAGTCGGAAGGAACTGGGGAGCTGCCCGCAGAGCACAGCCAATGCATTCTCCGCATTGCCGCGTTGGCGCTCGATGGCGGCGAGATCATTCCGCGCCAGCTCCAGCTCTGTTTTTGCACGGGAGACATCCATCTCATTCGCTAGGCCACCTTGAAAGCGGGACTCTTGCAGTTTCACGGCTTCTTGACGCCATTTGATCGTCTCGTTCACCACCTGCACTTGTTTATCCATCGAGTGAGTGAGGAAATACAGCCGCGCCACCTCCGCTGCGAGGCTCAGCCGCTGTGCCGCCACGAGCTCTGCTGTGGCAGCCTCATTGGCCTGCGCTGCTTCTATGCCCCTGCGCACTCGACCCCACAGATCCGCCTCCCAGCCGAACTCGAAGACATTCTGATAGCGCCAGCGATCCAGCTTCGGTAGCGGGATGCCGCTGGGCAGATTCGCCGCGAATGAGCTCTGTGAGAGATACTCATAACTCACGCCACTCTTCATCCCCAGCGTCGGAAACATCTCCGCCTTCTGCACGCCGATGAGGGCACGTGCCGTCTCCACGCGTGCTAGGGCACCTCGTAGCTCCTGATTGCTGTTCTGCGCTTGCTCGACGAGCCGATTCAGCTCGCTGGAGCCGTACATGCGCCACCACTCGCCTGGCAGGGGTAAATCGGCCACACTCGTCGTTTTGCCGCTTTTCCATTTCCGGGGCAAAACCACGTCTGGTAGTGAAAAATCCGGCCCCTGGATGCAGGAGGCCAAAAGCAGTGGGATGAAGCCAAAAAGGAATTTAGGGGACAGCATTTCAGTGCTCAAGAGAGCGGGGAGAACCGGCTTCTGCAAATGATAGATCAGGCTACACCCGCAGCACCCCACGAAAGCCCCGTACGCCGTAGTACGACTGCGCTCCATTGTGGCCGATGAATACACGGTCATAGCGCCGCTCGGCGTAGAGTGCCCCACCGAGTTTTCGGATGCCAGGAGGCGTCTCTAGCCAGCTCGAGGTCTTCGCGTCAAAGGCTCCGAGCCTCTGCAACTCCACATACTGCGCCTCGGTCAAAAGCTCGATCCCCATCGCCGCGGCCATGTCCTGCGCCGTGTTCGCTGGGCGGTGCTCTTTGCGTGATTCCAGCCCTTCACGGTCATAGTACACGCTGCGGCGTTCTTTCGGTGTCTCTGTGCTGCAATCCACGAAGAGGTATTCGCCAGATTTTTGCTCCACTCCCACCACATCCGGCTCACCGCCCGTTTGCTCCATTTCATGGAGTGAAGCCAGTTTCTCAGGCTGCGAGGTCAGCTTTGCCTGCACCTTGCTCCACTCGATCCCAGGGTGTCGCGTGCGGTTTTGCTCAAAGCGCAGGCGTAGCACCGCCAGCAGCGCGGCATCTCGCTCCGCAGGCAGCGTTTCGTTCTTTTGGCGGACTTTCATCGGCAGTTTGGCGATTTGCGAAGCGCCTATTCCACACCGCGAGCCAGTTTTTGGATCGGCTTGGCAAAAAGGAGCAGCACACCGCCGGTGATCGCAGAGATCCACACCACCTTCATGAAAATGGCGGGCATGTCCTGCATCGCATCACCAGACACATGGCCAGCGATCAGTCCACTGAGCACATCACCCAGACTCGTGCCCAGGAACCAGATACCCATCATCTGCGCCGTGTAGCGTGCAGGCGAGAGCTTTGTAAAAGCACTCAGTCCCACCGGGCTCAGGCAGAGCTCACCCATCGTCAGCAGAAAGTACACACCCACGAGCCACAGTGGCGATACTTTGCCCACGCTCAGCGAGTGCCGCGCCATCCACACCGCCATCAGAAAGCCCGCCGCCAGCAGCAGCATCGCCCAGCCCATCTTCCCCGTCAGTGACAGGCCGAATCCACGCCGATCCAGCGCCTGCCATAGCCACGCCAGCACCGGTGCAAACATCATCACAAAGAGCGGATTGATCGCCTGAAACCACTCCGCTGGCACCACGCTGCCAAACATCGCCCGATTTGTGTGCTGATCCGCGAACACATTAAAAGACGAGCCCGATTGCTCAAAACCCGCGAAGAACAGCGCACTCGTGAAAAAGAACACCAGCGTCAGCCAGATCCGCGCCCGCTCATCCCCATCCAGCCCCGCAAAAAACAGCAGCCACGCGTAATAGAGCCCCGCAGCGACCAGAATCGCGACCGAGATGGCATGCGCGAGCCACACTGCATCCAGCGTGATCGCCCCCACCGCACACAGCACCGCAAAAGCAGCCACCAGCACCAGCGCAAAGCTGAAAATCATCCAGTCACGCCGCACATTCTGCCCAGCATGCACGATCCGCTCGCCCACACCCTCCAGCCGCTTGTGGGAGAGCTGGAACTGGATCAGCCCCAGGAACATCCCCGCCGTCGCCGAGGCAAAGGCCCACTTCCATCCCCAGGAGGCTGAATCACGCAGCCACCCACTGACCAGCGGCGCAAAAAACGCCCCCACATTGATCCCAAAGTAAAAAATCGTGAATCCCGCATCCCGCCTCTGCCCGCCTTCTGGATAGAGCTGGCCCACCAGCGCACTCATATTCGACTTCAGTAGCCCAGAGGCTATCGCGATGACCAACAGACCTGCCAGGAAGATCGTGCGCCCGTGAAAGCCCAGCATCAGATGTCCCAGCGAGATGATCACACCGCCCCACCACACCGCACGCTTCGCGCCTAGCAGTCGGTCACCGATCCAGCCCCCCGGCAGCGCACTAGCATACACGATCGCCAGATAGAGCCCATAAATCGCCGCCGCTTCCTTCGCCTCAAAGCCCAGCCCAGATCCCGCCGCGATCATGAAAGGCACCAGCAGCGCACGCATCCCGTAGAAGCTCCATCGCTCCCACATTTCAGTGAAAAACAGCGTGCGGAGTCCGGGCGGGTGTCTGGTGTCAGCGGTCATGAGAGGCCGCCATCATGCCGCGCCCTCTTCATCGCGCAAGGCAGGCCCTCACTCGGGCATTCGGGCTTCTTAAAATTTCACCGTCGCTCCCAGGTTCACCCCCAGACCCGGCTCATTGCTGCCACTGCCATGGTAGCGATACGTCTTGTTCAGCATGTTATCGACTCCTGCCGTCAGGGTCAGATGCTCATTCACATCCCAGCCGCCGCGCAGCGTCAGCACACAAAAGGAAGGCGTCCCATTCGCTGGGATGCGGCTGGTATCCTGCTGATCAGACACATTCATCCGCGCTGCCTCGCCGTAGGCCAGTGCTACCAGCTCCGCCCACACCTTTCGGTCCGTCCTCTGCCAGCGCACACCTGCCATGCCCGTCAGTGGCGAGATTTTCCCCAGCGGCTCACGCCTCTGTGCCGTCGTCAGGCCGATGTATTGATCCGCCTCACCCTCCACCCACGCCACATGGCCAAAGACACTCCAGTGCGGATCGATCTGCCAGCGCACACTCGCCTCGATGCCGTGCATGAAGCCGCTATCGCCATTCGATTTCGACACTTGATTGAGCACCCCCGTCGGGCGTCGCACGATCATGTCATCAATCTGGGTGTGAAACAGTCCCAGGCTCGCACTCACGCTCTCCGTCTGCGCTTTGATACCCAGTTCATACGTGAGATACTTTTCTGGTGACAAACCAGGTGATGGCACCTCCACCTGCCCCGTCAGTGCGATGTCAGAGCGAGAGAGATCTGACAAATTCGGCGCACGAAAACTCTGCGCCACGCCGCCATACACCTGCCAGCGGTCTTGATCATCTAGGTCGATAAGAAAACGCACGCTGCCGCTGAAGTTCGACCACGCATCCGAGTACGATTTCAGTGCACCCGTCGCCGCATCACGGAAGCGCCCCGCCTCCGCCCGGGCATACGTCCAGCGACCTCCCAGCATCACATGCACACGCTCACCGAAGTCCATGTGATTCTGCGCATAGATCCCCAGCAGATCGTAGCTGGTATCATCCGCCACCGCCCCCTGCCACGGATTGTCCGTCGCATCGCTCTCGATCCAGTCGTGATAAAAATCCACGCCATACACCAGCTTGCCCCGCGCCGTCTCACTCTCGAACTGCAAATCCGCCCCCAGCGTCATCAGATCCACATCATTGAAGCTGCGCACGCCACCACCCGTCACGCGGAACTGCTGCTCCGCCTGCGTTTGCAGTGATAGCGTCAGGCTTGCTGCGTCGATCACTCCGCCCAGATTCTTCCCAGCCAGCCGCACATACGAAAGACTCCGCGCCTGGTCAAAAAGCCGCACCCGATCCGTGCCAATCGTCGTTCCCGCGAACGACACACCCTGATTCGTCGCATGCGTGCGCCACACATCATTTTGCGCACTCTGCTGGTGCACCGCCGTCAGCAGCCAATGCTCATCGAGCTGGTAATCAAAGCGCACATCGAACGCCCACTGCCCATAACCTGTGCGCGGCTGCCGCAGCCCGCTGCCATCCACCACATCGCCGAAATGGCTCAGCGTGCCCCCGACACGTAGGCCCCATTTCTGACCACGGCCTACACTCGCCTCCAGATGCTCCACATGGCTATGCTCTGCACTGCTCCAGCGATACGAAGACAGCCCATGCGTGAAAAAGCTGCCCTCAGCCTCCGAGAGGAAGCCGCTGTCCTTCGTCAGCGCATTCACCGTCCCGCCGATGGCGTCACTGCCATATAGCACCGAGCCCTGCGACGGCACCACTTCCAGCCGCTCCACACTCAGCGGATCGATCAGCGACCAATATTGATTCGGACCATCACGGAACGTGCTGTTATTAAAGCGAATGCCGTCCACCAGCATCAGCGTGCGAAAACCCGTGAAACCACGGATAAACGGCGATCCCTGGCCATTCGACGTCTTTTGGATGCTCACGCCCGGCAGCTCCCGCATCGCCTCCGGCAGCGTACGTGGCAGCCGCTCCGCGATCTGCCGCTGATCGAGCTTTTTCACGATGGCAGGTGCCTGGACCGGTTTTTCATCCGTGCGTGATGCCGTCACGATCGTGTCCGGCAGCGATTCCGCCGCCAAAGCGGCTGAGGACATTAAAAAAGGCAAAAACAAGCGCATAAGCACCCACAGCATGTCACGCCCACATTTCAGCGTCAGGCACAAACCCGCATGAAAACCGCCCACGGACAAAATCCAGCCATCCAGAGCCCCTGGAGGATCATTTTTGTCACTACCGCACGCGGACTCGTCAGTTGAGCTTGTCGCCACCGCTGCTATGAGCGGCCCACCCATCATGAAAATCATCCTCACCGGCGGCGGCGGCTTCCTCGGACATCAGCTAGCACAAAAAATCCTCCAGCAAGGCACGCTTTGCGGCCAGCCCATCACCCAGCTCCGCTTACTCGATGCCGCCTTCCATCGCGAGATCCCTGATCCACGCGTCCAACAGATCACCGGCGACATCAGCGACCGCGATACCGTCTTTGCAACCATCGGCAGTGATGCAGACGTCATCTTCCACCTCGCCTCCATGGTCAGCGGCGAGTGCGAGCTGCGCTATGACGACGCCCTGCGAGTGAACCTCGATGGCGGCAGAAACGTCTTCGAAGCCGCCCGCGCCGCCACAGGCAGGCCGCGTGTCATTTTCGCCAGCAGCGTCGCCTGCTACGGCGGCATCGACATGAGCCAGATGATGTCAGACAGCACCAAGCAGCTCCCCCAGACCACCTACGGCATCACCAAGGCCATCTGCGAGATGCTCATCAACGATCACACCCGCAAAGGCCACTTTGACGGCCGCAGCGTGCGCCTGCCCACCGTCATCATCCGCCCCGGCAAGCCAAACGCCGCCGCTTCCAGTTGGGCCAGCGGCATGTTCCGCGAGCCCCTCAATGGCCAGCCCTGCATGCTCCCCATCCGCCGGGATCAGCCGCATCCCATGACCGGTTACCGCACCGTCATCGACAGCTTCATCGCCCTCGCCGAGGTCAGTGAGGCCCGCCTCAGCACCGACCGCGCCTACGTGCTGCCCGCGCATCGCGTCACACCCCAGATCGCAGAGCAAGTCATCACCGAAATCGCCGCCGAGCGCGGCATCACCCTCGGCCCCATCGTGGATGCCTTTGATGCCCGCATCCAAGGCATCGTGGACAACTGGCCCCAGCAAGTGGACGGCACCCGTGCCCTCTCCATCGGTGCACCACCGCCCCCACCGCTCAAAACCATCGTCGAGCACTTCGTCGAAGACTTCCTGGGCTGCTGATTCACAGCCCAGTGATGACCACTTCGTCGAAAACTCAACTGAGCACCAATCTGTGAAATCTGCGAAATCGGTGGATGCGTGATTGAGCCACACTTGGCCTCACTCGCACACCAAGGCATCCATGCCCACGCTGTGCTCGATTTTCACGCTACCATCTTCCGCGATGATTTGCGCCCGCACAGACCGCGCTACCCAGTCGATGCTCAAAAGCCCCACATTCGGCAAATGGTAGGTTTTCGGCACCGTGCGATGCTTGTTGGCCGTCGGAGTGCCGCGTGGGTGCTTTTGCGTCATCGAGCTGGAGGTGAAGTCATGCACACCGTTCTTCGAAAACTCGCACCAATGCCGATCACCGCTCAAAACGACGGCCTTTTGGCCTTTCAGGAGTGAACGCAGCCTGCGCTGCTCATGCGGAAAATTCGCCCAACATTCACCACCGTGTGCTTCTGGAGCGAATTGGATGCTCGACACCACGATTCGCAGCTCCGCAGGCTCCTGGAGCACCTTCGCCAGCCAAGCCCACTGCGCCGCACCGAGAATGGTGGTCGATTCATCGTCCGTCGGCACCGAAGTGCCGCCAAGCATCGCTTTGTCCTTCGCCACCTTCTTGAGCGCACTACGGAAGTAGCGCGTATCCAGCAAAATGACCTGCACACGCTTCCCAAGCGGCCCGAAGCTCTGCGCATGATAAACGCCCTCCTGTTTCCGTCGCGGTGAATCCGCCGGTTAATCAAGACAGTTCCAAACCTCCACCTGCGCCTCCTTTTTCTGCGGATACTCACTGCCACCATCATTCAGACCAAAGTCGTGATCGTCCCAAGTGGCGAGGATGGGCTTGTTCTTCAACCCAAGGAAGAACCGGCTGTTTTTCAGCAGCGCATACTTCTCCTGCATCATCGGGATGCCGCCTTTGTCCGCATACACGTTGTCGCCCATGAAGATGAATAGATCACGCGGCAGCGTCAGCGTGCGGTCGAGCATCGGATGCTCATGCGTGTCGAGACAGGAGCCAAAAACGATGTTTTCGAGCGGCTTGGAGTCCTCAGCGCGTGCTGACAACAATCCGAGCGCCGGAAGTCCGGCAAGAAGGCGGCGGCGTGTGGTGGTGATCATTTGCCGGTGAAAAATTTTATCGCGGGTTTTTACCTGTCTGCACTTTCTCAAAACGTATAGGCCAAACGGCAACCTTGCCGGCATCTGCCGCAGAAGCGATGGACTTGCCATCCGGGGACCAGCGGAGCTTGTAAAGCAGGCCGTGATTGGTATTCCACCAGGTGGCTATCTCGAGTGTGGCCGAGTCTAGGATATAAATATAGCCATCGTAGCCGCCAGCGGCGATCCAACTGCCGTCGGGCGAGTAATCCAGTGTCATTAATCCTCCAGTGAGCGGCGGGAGGACATCTTCACGTGGCCTCATGTCCTCCGTGTGAAAGAGAGCGATACAGCCGTTCGCCTTGTCGCGATCCTCCCAGCCCAGTCGCAAAGCGGCGGCGATGAAGCGTCCATCTGGCGAATAACACAATGCGGAGGCATTGCTGATGCCCGGCGTGGCCTTTTGTTTCACAAGGCGCAGTTCACGCACATTTTCCGCCACGGTGACACGGGAGTTCTGGCAGTTGAAAACGAGTGAGGAGGCATCCGGTGCCCAGGCGATGGCGTAGATCGTATGATGATGGTTTGCGGCCCAATCCAACAGTGTGGCATGCTCTTCCCCGCGCACCCAATGCCAGACTTCTGACGGGCCAGAATATGCCCCACCGCCGAACACGAGTTCATTGCCGTCCATGCTGAAGGCCAGTGCGTTGAGCGGTCCTTTGCTGGCGTGGAAAGTTTGTACCACCTTTCCATTCTCAGAGTCCCACACGCGGCACCAGCCTGGGGTGTCACGTGTCTCCTCTCCCGAGACTGCGGCCACGAGCTTCCCATCCGGCGAAACGGCGATGTCATTGATCTCGCGTGACTCAGGCTGCATGTCCCACCTGGCACGCACCTCGCCCGTGGTACTGTCCAGCGCACCGAGTTGGCGGTCCTGGCTGCCGATGTAGAGCGTTTTGCCATCCCTGCTCCAGGCGAGGCTCTGCGGATTGCGGGCGGCTTTGGCCCAAAGCGGCTCGATCCGTGGTGCATCGGTGGTAGCCCATGTTTTGATCTCCAAAAAGCGTGACTCGATCTCGAAGACCTCCGGGTCCGGCTTGTCTGCGATGATTTCGAGTAAGTGCCGTGCCGTCGCCTTATCCTCCGCCTTTCGTGCGAACCGCAGGAGCGAATTCAGATTCCGACTGGTATTCGCCCCTTTTGCCAGCAGGTCTTGGAAGCCCTGCCGAAAAGTCACCCAGTCGCCGTAGCCGGGCTTCTTGAACATTTTCTCTCGATAAATCGGCTCCATCGACCAAATGGCCCGCGCATATGGCTCGAGTCCTTTTTGCGGCAACAGATCGCACACATGCCGCGCCCACGCTTCCGTGCCTCCGGGAAAACCCAGCCGTCTCGCATTGCCGGCGATACGGAAGTAGGTGATCTGATGCTCTGGAAAGCTCCTCAGGCCTTCCTCGGCGATCCCGATGGGATTTTTCAGCCACGCTGGCCGTTGAAAACCTGCCGCCTTTGTTTTCTCCCAAACCTCCAAATCATGTCCCGAGAGGGAAAGCGTCACAGCGGATGTGTACCAGTCAGCTGTGCGCCCACCTAGGCGTTCAGCGTCGAGCAGTAGCCTCTCCGCCTCCTGGAAGAAGCCCAGTATTTCTTCCGGTGGGTGATTGGACCACGCCGTAGCCGCGAGATGATGTGCCTGCACCACACGCCAGACCGTGGACTGAGGATAGGCCGCTGCCCATTCTGCCAGCAGCCGATTGAAGCGCACGGCGTATGCTCCCAGTTTGGGTTCAAAGCGCCGCTGCGCGAAGTTAAAGGCCATGAGTCGGCTCTGACCATCACGGCAGAGTGGCTGGACGCCTTTCTCTCCGCGCCACTCCTGGCCGCGCCTTTCCAGCTCATCGACGTTCTTGTTGCTGATGAGTGTCACGAGGTGATCGATCCATTGCGTTAAGGATACCTGGGATTCGTCAGCGAATTGCGCCGAGGCGGGCAAGGATGTACTTAACAGAATAAGAGTAAGCATGGCAGCTTTCATGCCGCCCAATAGCAGGTTGATCCCGGATCTACAATGATCTTCGGCGGCGTGTGGTGGTCATGGTTTCGTGCGTTCGCTGTCGATGAAGTCCTGCCCGTTGTCACGCTCGATACAGGGGCCACACAGCGAGAGCAAATCCTGTGCCTCGGTGATCAAGTGGCCGTTATAGGCCCACTGACCCGCTGCACCTGCGGCGAAGGCATCGCGCAAAGGCCCGGAGGGGAGTTGGAGGGCCATCGCACGCAGTTCGGCGTAGCTCTTTATGGTCGTGCCGAGATAGGAACCAACGGCGCTGGCTGATTTTTGGAATTCGGCACGGTCGGAGTGATCGCGGAGCCATTGAAAGGATTCCTGCGGGTGGTCCATCACAAAAGCGGTGAGCCATTCCTCGTTCAAAAGGCTGCGCTCAGCCTGCGACGGTAGCTGGGAGACGATTTCCAGCCCGGCGGCGTGATCGATACCGTCGCGGTAGCAAACGCGGGAGAACAAGTAATCCCTCAGCCGCTTCGGCTCCACGCTCGTGAGGGCTGTGAGGACCCCTTTGGCATCGTTGCTCATCCAGCTATCCCCGATTCGGATGAGGGCTTTCTCTCGCAGGAAAAGGTCTTCGATTTGATCCGCCCACGCAGCGCTGGCGAGCGGATCTTTGGCGGTGTTGAGGTGCAGCAGGTGCTTGATGCCTGCTTCTTGCAGCACACTGTCGTCTTCGAGGGCATTGACCCACTTCCATGCCGCCTCGGTGTCTGTTTTGGTCCAAAGCTCGAACACCGCCCAAAGCGCACGCTCTTTGAGTTCGGGCGAAGAAATGCTGCGCAGTGTCGTGAGTGCGCCATTTAGGTCCAGCGTAGCCCAGCGCTCAAAGAGGTAGCGCATCAGCCGCGTTCGCACGTCAGGGAAAGGATTGCGCAAAAGACCGCGCATAAAAGCGGGCAGCTCATCTAGGCGCATTTGCGAGATGGGGTGAATGGCCTCCGCCCAGTTTTCCGGCGTGAGCAGAGCGGCTCCGGCCTCTGAGGCGACTTTCGGCGGCGAGTGGGAAATCAGCGCATCACTTGAGTGCTTCGATTTGGGCTTTTTGGCCTCTGCGTCAGCCTTATTAGCGAATTCAGGCTTAGGCGTGCCCACGAGCCAAAAACCTGCGACAGCGCAAAGTGCGTGCAAAAGCACCTGGAGGATGATTTTCATCGTGCAGCCTCCAATCCATAGCTTTTCAGCATTCGGCCACGCAACTCGGCGGGCACGAGTTGCCGCGCTTCATCGCTACGCAACCAGCTCAAAGCCGCTGCGCGGTCACTGCACAGCCACTCGTCCAGGTGGTAGTCGAGATTGTCCTCTCGAATCGCTAGGTTCTGAATTTGAGCATCCAGTTCCAGTCCGCGTGGTGGGTCATTCATGCCGACACTTCGTGCAAAGCCACCGAGGAGCTCGTCATGCTTGAGCGGATCGGTTTGAGCAGCGATTAGGCTCTCGAAAGCCTGTGGGTCGATGTCGGAGAGTTTATACCCGAGTTCCCATTCGGTCGAGATGGCTTCCTTTGAGGTTGTAGCCTTCAGTTTGGTCAAAATCGCTGACGTATTGCGCCAGGAGCCGACTTGATCGGCACTAGCCGCAAGACCTTCGGTGAGAGATGCCAGCCGCTCGTCATCGAGCTTGGCCACAAAGGCGAGGGAACGCTCCGCAGGCAACTTCGAAAGGCCAAAACCAATGTCTCGGAACATGTAGGCTCCCAAACGATCACTTGGCAGCGCCTCGATGAATTGCAGCGCCTCTTCGGCATCGTACGAGCACCAGTTGGAGAGGAATCGGTAGAGGAGTCTGTCTGCCGCCTCGCCACGCTGCAAGCCCAGTAGGATGCTGGCAAGTACACGTGGATGCTGGCGGCGAAAATTTATCACCAGCTCCTTCGCGAGTCCCAAGCGCTGATCTTCGCTGAGGCCCGCGTCTTTGTAGAAAAGCCGCTGCGCTGCGGTAGCGTCGCCCTTTTCCATCTGCGATCGCAGCCACTCCATGGATGCGGTCACGCTAGTGAAAGGCGGAGGCTTGCTTGCGATGCGGGCTACTTTGGAGATCGCAGCGGGTGACCGAACGGCAGTGGTGCGAGCTGGGGATGTCTCCGCAGTGGGCTGGCTCCACTTCCCAGCGACAGCTCCGAGAACGCCGCAGAGCAGCGTGGTCAGCAAGGTCCGGGGCAGGGGAGTCATTTCACCCTGTGCAACGCACCAAAGGCCTCTGGGCTTGGAGAAAAGTAGCCTTGTTGCTGCGCAACAAGGGTTTTCCTGTTCCGCAGGAACAGGGCTACTTTACCTTCGCATCCAGCTCACTGAGCTTGAACCGTACGCTGACGACATACGCCTCCTCTCCCTCGGTCCAGTGACCGTAAGTCGTGGTGACAAAGGTGCCATCGGGCAGCAACTCGACGCCAGGATAGGTACAGTCGGCTCCTTTGGTGTTGTCCATGATGCGGATGCGGTACTGGCCTTCGGTGCCGTTCACGATGTCGTCATATTTGCCCACCCAGCCGACCCAGTCGCCCTTGGTGGCGCTGACGTGTGTGGTATCGCGGAAGCTGATGAAGAGGCGGCCATCTGGCGCATACTTCGCGACGTGGCGGTCGCCAGTGAGGGCGGCGGGCAGTTCTTTTGCCTCTGTCCAACTGAGGCCTTCGTCGTTGGAGAAAATGACGAAGGAATTGTACTTACGGCTGTTTTCGCGAAGCAGGACGGCGATCTGTTTGCCATCCGGCGAGCGCAGGACGCCGGGTTCGCAGAGACTGGCATCCGGCAGCATGGCGATGGGCGTGGGGGCGCTCCAGGTGAGGCCGCCGTCTTTGGAAAGCGTGGTATAGACCCAGAAGCGCCACGCTTTGGACGGAGTGCCGCGGATAAAGCGTCCGTCGTCGTGGAAGAAGGCCAAGTAGTGTCCCGGTGTCTTCAAGTCGATCACCGTGCCCATGGCGACGATGCCACCGAAGTCGCCGATGGCTTTCAGCTCGCTCCAGTTCGCTCCGTCGTCCTCGCTGACCGCCATGCGGATCGGATACAGGCCGCTGAACATGATGAGGCGCTTTTTCCCGCTCGCATCGACGACGCGGTGCATCGTCGGCACCTCCTGAGAGGTCTCCCAGTTCTTCGGCGTCGGCAGTCGCTCGCTCCAGGTAAGGCCCGCGTCGTTGCTGCGCTTGTAAACGATGGCACCACGACCGTGACCCTTCGGATAGACGGTGAGCATGGTCTTATTGTCCTCCAGCAGCACCGTCGTCGGATGCCCGAGATACTGCCCCTTCTCGCGATCCACGATGACTTGGCGCTGCGTCTCCCCGCTGATGTCCACGATGGGAATCGTGTATCCAGGAGCGAGCTTCGTTTTCAGATTCCTCGGCGGTGCGAGCGTGACATCGGCCTTTTGGAGCTTGGTCTGGGCAAATGCTGGAGTGAGCAGCAACAGAAACGCAGTGAGTGAGCGGAGATGCATGGTGAGGCTGTTACGACAGGTGGGCCTTCTTCCTTCAGAGTGTGTGCGGTTCACCCCAGAATCTCTTTTTGTTCGGATGGGGCAAATTCAGACTATGCGGCGGTCTTGGACAATCGGGATTCAATCGCGGCGGAGACCTCCTCGACGCTGATTTGCGTCATGCACTCATAATGACCAAATCGGCACTCACGCTCAAAGCAGGGACTGCATGCCTGCTTTTTCCGCAGGACGGTATGCTGTTCACCGAGCGGCCCTGTGGCGATGGGGCAGGTCGAACCAAAAATACTCACGACAGGCACTCCGAGCGCCGCCGCGAGATGCATCGTGCCCGTATCATTCGTGAGCAAAAGATGGCACTGGCGCAGTCGAGCGATCAGCTCGCTCAGGCTGGTCTGGCCGACGAGGTTTTCATGCGAAGCGGTTATGAGCGCAGAGAGCTGCTGCCCCATTTCTTTTTCACCTGGAGCCCCAAATAGCTGCCAATGGACGGATGCATGCCGAGCAGAGACGAGGTTCGCGACTGCCGCAAAGCGCTCCAGCGGCCAGCGTTTCGCCGGTCCATACTCCGCTCCAGCGCAGATGCCGATGCGGAATGCGGTGTTCGAATTTTGCTCCGGCAAAGGAGTCCCCCATAAGCCAACATCGTCCGTGTTCGCGCCGATGTGCTTCGCCAAGCGTAAGTAGCGCCGCGCATGGTGCTCGATCTCGCCTGGGGCCAATACAGGCTCGGGCACGATTTGATTGAGCATCTTCGATCGGAAAGAGCCACGGAAACCAACACGCCGTGGAATGTCTGCTAACCAAATCTCCATCGTGCTGCGGGTCGAATTCGTGCAAAGCACCGCTGCGTCAAAATGGATACCCGTGGCCCGAATCCGCCTCGCCACGGCAAAAACACCTTCCTTCGCTGGTTTGGCGATATAACGCGATACCTCAGGCATGGAGAGCCAGAGCTGCTCCAGTTTGTCCGGCCCAATCACCGTGATACTAATATCTGGACGACCACGATGAATCGCACGGATCATCGGAAAGGCCATGCAGGCATCTCCCAGCCAATTCGGGCTGCGGATGAGCAGCTCAAAGGGCTGAAGCTGGTCCATGCGGGTCCCTGGTGGCAAGGTGATGCCGCGTTTATAGAAATGGATGAGGAACTCGGGCTTCGGTGTCTTCCACCGCTCATGTACCCAGAACCAGCATGCTGGCTGCTCCCGTATGAGCTGCTCCACCGCGAGATTCATCGCCGCCGTGATGCCTTCAGCCGTCGGCTCACTCTCCGTCGAGGTCACAGCAGGCGCAGCGACCAGTCGCCAGCGTGCGGGGCCGTCGTCATAGACCATCATCGGCATGATCACGGCCCCTGTGCGCATCGCCATGAGCGCGGCCACGGGCGTCGTGGATGCTAAACGACCGAAAAACGGGCACCACAGACCTTTATCCCCCGCGTGCTGATCCACCAGCACACCGATCTGACCCGCCTCGCGCATGAATTTCATCGGACCCGTAAAACCGGCCTGCCGATCAAACAGCGTGTAACCCAACTTCTGCCGCCTGCGTAGGACAAGGGCATTGAGCCAGGGATTGCGCAAAGGCTGATAAATCGCTCCAGTTTGATGCCCGCGCACATAGGCGGAGGGCACCTGGGTGAGGATTTCCCAACAGCTCGCATGCAGCACGAGATTCAGGATCGGCCGCCGATTGTCATCATACGCCGCCTGCACCCGCTCGACACCCTCCGTTCGCACATGCCGTGCGAGATCCGCCTCACGCATGAGTGGCATCTTCAGACCGCAGAGGAAATTCGCGAATAAGCTTTTGAAATGCTCCCGGGCGATCTGTCTGCGCTCTAATTCGCTTTTTTCGGCACCGAACGCGATGCGCAAATTATTCAGGGCAAGCCTCCGATACCCCCCGCCCACGAAATAAGCTAGAGTTCCACAAAACCGGCCTAAATACCAAACGATCACGAGCGGAAGCAGCGACAGCAAAGCCTCCACGCACCGGAACAGCGCGTACACGACCCACTGCCCGGCACGTGTGAGAAATCGGTTCTTTTTCCTGCCTGCACGAGCCATCCGCTCCTATGACGCAGCCGAATTACCAACGCAACGGCCTTTGATCCTGCATTTGGAAATGGGAGAGCGATACGAGAATAATAAAAGGTCAGTCCTTTAATCAGAATATGCTTGCGCTCTATCGGACCCGCTTCACCCTCGGCCGCATGCGTCAGGCCCGCCTTAAGGCTCCTAAATACCACCCCATCGCTTACTACCACTGCGTCTCCCGGGTGGTGGATCGCGCTTTCCGTCTCCAGGAGACCGAGCGTGAGATGTTCGTGGGCTTCATGCGCATGTATGAAAAGCTCTGCCAGGTGCGCGTGGTGACTTTTTGTGTGCTCTCGAATCACTTCCATGTTCTTGTCGAGGTTCCTCGCAGGCCGGAGGTGCTGCCGACTGAGGAGGAGGTGCTGGGGATTGTCGCGGCGGCTTTTGGCCGAAATGTCGCCCATTCAGTGCGGGCGGAGGTGGCGCATTTTCACCAGATCGGAGCGCATGAGGAGGCGCGGAAGATCATTGATAGCTTCACTGCACGGATGTGGGATATCAGTTTCTTTATGAAGTCGCTGAAGCAGCGCTTCACGCAGTGGTTCAATAAGAAGCATGAGCGCAAAGGCACCTTATGGGAGGAGCGATATAAGAGCACCCTAGTGGAGGGGAAGCGGAGCACCTCTGGCGATGGTGGCGGCGTATGTGGATTTGAATCCCGTGCGGGCGAAGCTCGTGACGGACCCGAAGGACTACCGGTGGTGCGGGTATGCGCAGGCGGTGGCTGGGGTGAAGATGGCACGAGCAGGGATCGAGGTGGCCACGCGGGCGCAGTTGGAGGGATTGAAGCCGGAGGATGGGTGTCTGGAGCATTATCGGCGATTGTTGTTTAACTGGGGCGTGACATCGAGGGTGAATGCGGATGGCACTAAAAAGGGAGCGATCAGCGAGGCAGAGCGCCGTGCGGTGATGGAGAGCGGCGGACGGCTGCCGGTGGCAGAGGCGCTGAGGTGCCGGATGCGCTACTTCACGGATGGAGCGGTGATCGGGGGCAAAGAGTTCGTGAATGCGATATTTAAGGCACATCGCCGACGATTTGGGGTGAGGCGGAAGGATGGAGCGCGGGCGGCGCGTGGCTTGGAGCGAGAGGTGGGCCTGCACACTCTGCGTGATCTCCGGGTGGATGTTTTCTGATCGTGGGTTATGGGTCTTGGCATGGACTTTATTCGGGCCAAGCACCTCATTGTTCTTTCTGTATGGCTGGGAGCCGGATGGGGCCTACCAGGGGCTTCTGCGCAGGAGGCTCGCAGAGTTCATGTGTTCGTGGCTTTGGCCGATAATGAGCATCAGGGCATTGCCAAAGTGCCCGCTAAAATAGGGAATGGAGATGATGCGGACGCGAATCTTTACTGGGGATGCACGGATGGCCTGAAGTCGGTCTTTGGTCGCAGTAAGGTGTGGAGGCTCGAAAAAACGGAATTGAAGCCAACGTCGGAGATTCTTGAACGCCGAACTTACCGGCATGTGACGCGGGATTGCTTGTTGGTGGCCGAGGCATGGAGAGGTAGGTGCATTCAGGAGTGTCTTGGAGCGTTTTTTGCCAGTGTTCAGGAGAAAAAGGCGACGCTATCCGCCTTCATTGGGCACAATGGTCTGATGGAGGTGCCAGGGAAGGTGCCTTTGATTGCGGAGGATGCGCCGGTTTCAGATGCGCTGGTTTTATGCTGTGTAAGTCGCTTGTTTTTTGAACCACATTTGAAGGCGCTCCGTGCGAGGCCTGTTTTGATGACTGAGCAGCTCATGTATCCAGGGGCGTTTTTATTGCGGGATGTCTTGGAGGTCTGGCTCCGCGGTGGGTCACGCACTGAGATGCGTCTGGCTGCTGCGCGGGCTTACGCGGTGAATCAGCGTATTTCTGTGAAAGCGGCGTCTAGCGTGTTTTCAAAGCTCGATTGAGGGTGTGGCAGTGCTTGACGGCGGTGTGAGTGTCGGCTTCGCTTTGAGTTACGAATCCGTCACAAAAGCCACTTTGCCGAATGAGTCATCTCACAGCCAGTACCGACCACATGGGCAAAATCATGATCGTCGAGGACGAACCGGACATTTCTGAAATGATCGCACTGCATCTAGCACGCGAGAGGCACGAGAGTATCTGCGTGGATAATGGGCTGGAAGCGCTCTCCGCAGCCGTGGAGTACCAGCCTGATTTGATCGTGCTGGATTTGATGCTGCCGGGGCTCGATGGACTGAGTGTGCTGCGTCGCCTGCGGGCTGAGTCGCGTACGGCGAATATCCCGGTGATCATCCTCACTGCCAAATCGCAGCTCACCGATAAGCTGGTCGGGCTGGAGCAAGGTGTGGATGATTATCTGACCAAACCATTCTCTCCGCGTGAGCTTTTTCTGCGGATCAGTGCGGTATTGCGGCGAACAAAGAAGGTCGTGGCTTCGTCCGAGATCCGGCGTGGAGCTTTTGTGCTCGATCGAGTCAATTTAAAGCTCTACTTGCGTGGTCAGCCACTGGATTTGACGACGACGGAGTTCAAATTCCTGGCGATGCTGATGGAGAGCCCTGATGCGGTGCATGCCCGTGCTGATCTCTTGCGTGAGGTGTGGGGCTATAGTGCAGAGAGCAATACCCGCACGCTGGATACGCATGTGAAGCGATTGCGGGAAAAATTAGGAGACGACGGTGTCTGCATCGTCACGGTGCGCGGCACTGGGTACCAGTTTCAGGTGCCGCATTCTGCATGATTACCATCCTCAGCATCCTGCTCGTTTTGGCTCTGGCCGCGCTCTGGCGCGTGAAGTGGCGCGAGAATGCTAGAACCTTTGAGCTTATCCAGATCTTCGATTTGAAGCACGTTGAGTCCCATCGCATCCTGGTAGCTGCTGCTGAGGCGAAGGCAGCGGCGGACGAGCTGCCCCGAGAAAAGGGGCTGCATGAGTTCTTTGAGACGATTCTCAATGAGATCACCCAAGGTGTCCTGATCGTGGATGGAGAGATGCGGATACGGTTCGCGAACAAGCCGCTCGCGGAGCTGCTCCAGCGGCCTGTCGTGCATACGGGGCGCACGCTGATCGAGGAACTGCGTGATCATCAGCCAGCGCAGTTGGTGCAGGAGGCGATACGCGAGGGGCGGCGTATCTCACGGCCAATGCAGATGCTTTCAAAGGAGGGAGCGACGAATCTGAGCGGTCGCCATTTCCTGGCGGAGGCAGCACCGCTGGCTGATGGCCGGGTAGGGGCGGCCTGGCTGATGCTCCGGGATGTGACGGAGATGGTGCGCACAGAGCATATTCGGCGTGATTTTATCGCGAATGCTTCTCACGAGCTACGCACACCGCTGACGATCATCAATGGCTACATCGAGACACTGCGAGATACGCCATCTCTGCTGCCGCGCTGCATTGGCACGATGGAGAAGCATGCTAAGCGGCTGGAAAGGCTGACGGAGGATATGTTGAGCATTTCCAGGCTGGAGGATTCGACACTCCAGCTCAATCGCGAGTCTTTTGAGATGCGGCAGTGCGTGCAGGATGTGATCGACCACCTAGCGCCGATGCTGGAGGGGCGAGATGCCCGGATCGAGCTGGATTTCCAGCCGCAGAGTGGCCGCATCGCTGGAGATCGGTTTTATTGGGATCAGATTTTCATGAATTTGATCGAGAATGCGCTCAAAGAAAATCCGCAGGCGGGGCTGGTGGTCACAGTGAGTGGCCGATGGACCGAAAAGGAATGTGTCCTAAAGGTATGTGACAATGGAAGAGGAATATCTGCGCATGATTTGCCCTTCATCTTCAAGCGCTTCTTTCGCGGCGGGAAACATCATAGCAGTGCGGTGAAAGGCACCGGACTTGGCCTCAGCATCGTGAAACGAGCCGTGGAAGCTCATGGAGGTGCGATCAAAGCGGAAAGTCGGCCCGGGATCGAGACGGCTTTTACGATTACTCTGCCGATGAAGTGACCGGGTTCGGTCACACTCTTTGGGCTTCGATATCGAAGAGGAATTCGAAGTCCTCTTTCTGGAGGAGGTTGGTGAAGCCGCCTTCGCCGAGGACGTTGCTGATCATGAGGTTTTTCTTCTGCTGAAGGGTCATGATCTTTTCCTCGATGGTGGCACGCGTGAGCATGCGGTAGGCGATGACGGGCTGGGTCTGGCCGATGCGGTGTGCGCGGTCGATGGCTTGGTTTTCGACGGCGGGGTTCCACCACGGATCGTAGAGGATGACGTAGCTGGCGGCGGTGAGGTTGAGACCGCTGCCGCCGGCTTTGAGGCTGAGGAGGAAGACGCTGGCTTTGTCGTCGTCTTGGAAGGCTTTGACGATGCTGGCGCGGTCGGTGCTGGCACCGGTGAGCCAGTGGTAGGGGAGCTTCATCTCCTCCAGTTTGGTGCGGATGATTTTCAGCATGCTGACGAACTGGCTGAAGAGCAGCACTTTGTGTCCTTCGGCATGGAGTTCTTCGATGCGCTCGAGAGTGGCGGTGAGCTTGGCGCTTTCCTCGTTCTCGGCAGTTTTATCGACGAGGCTGGGGTGGCAGCAGATCTGGCGGAGGCGGGTCAGGGCTTGGAGTAGGGCAAAGCGGCGCTTGTTGACCATGTCAAAGCCGCTGCTGCTGAGGACGAGCATTTGGGCGCGGGCGAGCTCTTCTTTGTAGAGCTCGGCCTGGCGGCCACTCATCTCGCTGATGAGGGCTTCTTCCGTGCGTGAGGGCAGATCGCGGGCGACTTGGGACTTGGTGCGGCGGAGCAGGAAGGGACGCAGGCGTGCTGCGAGTCGTTCGCTGGCTTTGGAGTCTTTGCGGCGGTCGAAATTGCGGTGGAAGTAGTTGCGATCACCGAGCGCTCCCGGCGTGGCGAAGGTCATGAGGCTCCAGAGGTCGAGGAGGCGGTTTTCGAGCGGTGTACCACTCAAAACGAGGCGATTATCGGCCCGGAGGCCGCGTGCGCTGCGTGCGGTCTGGGAGTCGGGGTTTTTGATGTGTTGGCCTTCATCGAGGATGCAGGCCAAAAAGCGGATGAGCGCCAGTTCTTCGCCGAAACTGCGGAGTTGGGCGTAATTGAGCACGAGCACGTCGATCTGCTCTTGGACGAGTTTGAGGTCAAAGAGGTCGCGGTCGTGCAAAACGAGGACGCGGAGGTGTGGGGCTCCTTTTTTGAATTCTAGCGCCCAGACGTCGAGCACGGATTTTGGGCAGACGACGAGTGTGGGCAGATGCGGTCCACCTGCAGGTTTGCGGGATTTGAGCCAGAGGACCCAGGCGATGGCTTGCAGGGTTTTACCGAGGCCCATGTCATCGGCGAGGATGCCGCCGAAGCGATTGAGCGTGAGGTAGGTGAGGAATTGGTAGCCTTCGACCTGATAGGGGCGGAGGGTGACGGTAAGCTCGGCGGGGACAGGTGGCTGCTCGTCGAGCTTGGCCTCTTCCATGCGGTGGACGATTTTTTCCCAGGCTTTGGGGCTGACGATTTCGATGGCTTTTTCCTGGGCGAGCTGGCGCCAGTGGAGGCGGTGGGTGTCGGTGCCTTCCGCTTCCAAGTCGATGCCGAGGCTGTCGAGCATGGCGATTTGCTCATCACTGAGCTCCAGCTTCACACGGCGCCAGGTGCCATCTGCGAGGCGGACGTGCTCGCCTTTGGCAGCGAGGAGTCGGCGGATGTCGGCGGGTTTCAAGTCCGCGCCTTCGATGTCAAAGACGATGCGTAGATCGAGCCAGTCGATGTCGCCGCCTTGTTTTGCCTCTAGGCGGACGCGGGCGATGAGCGGGTCTGCGAGGATGGTGACGAGCTGTTCGTCGGCCTCGAGTTCGATGTTTTCGGGTAGGGTGGTGCCCCAGGAGTGGAACCAATCCGGGAAGTCCTTGGCCATGCGGTGGCGGAAGGCATTGCTCTCAAAGTCCCACGCGAATCGGCCATCTGCGACGATGCGCTCGGCGGTGCGCAGTGCATCGCGATCACGGACGATGATTTCTTCACCTTCATCGGCATCACGCAGTAGGGGGGACCAGCCGCGTGGGGTGAGTACTTCGCGGGCACGACCGTCTGCTCCGATGGCTTGGAGCTTAAAGACGGCGTGTTCCGCGCCACCGCCAGAGGGGATGCGGGCCTTGCACGCGGCGGTGATTTTTACGCGCAAGGCCTCATGCTTGACGCGTGAGGCAATTCCCGGCGGCACGGGCACCTCCAGGCCGCTGAGGAAGGAGATGCCCTCGGGCGTGGCGACGGCCTCCATGGGCAGTGCGATCTCGCTTTCGATCAAGGACTCATCCCCCAGCCAAGGTGGGCCGTTAAAGAGATGATCGACGGATAAATAAAAGGTGTCCACGCCACGCAGAATGCGCAGGGGCAGTGGTGCGGGCTCGTCTGTGCTGGTGATGAGTGTGAGCAGCAGTTTGCGGCCATCATCGCTCTCGCGGCTGCTCCATTTCAGAGGCTCAGCGACACGCTCGACGGGGGTTTCATCACGGGTGAGTAGCAGCTCACTGAGGGCGGGCTTTTGGAATAATCCAGCGAGCCAGGTGGCGTGTGCCTCACCCTCGAGTCGAAAGGGACCCACCGCGCCGCCTTCACTCTGTGTGAGGCAATTCACCAGCAATAGCTCTGAGGCAGCAGAGGTGATGACGAGCCCGTCACGCAACTGCTTCCCGTAGCGATCCACCTCCAGAGGATGCACGTTGACGAATTCTGCCTCCTCCCGTGCGAGGTCACAGACTTGGAGCCGTGCCTCATGCACGCTGACGATCATGCGGAAATTGAGCGTGCGCAGCCGCGGTGGCATCTTCGCCACGCGTGCTTCGTTGAATTGGCGGATGCGTGCCCGCCACTGTGGCACCGTGCTCTCATGGCGCCAGTCTTTGAGTGAGTCCCGCGTGGCCTCTACGTCTGCGATGCCGCGTAGGAAGGCGGGTGCCGCGAGGCCCTTCTCCGCCAGCGCTACGGCGATGTAGCTCCAGAACTGCTTCAGGGACTTCGGCTGCTCTGGCCAGAGGGTGATGGGCTCGGTGGTCTTGATCTGCCACTTCGGGTGCAGGCGGACCATGTCTTGGTCGAAAATCTTGCCGGTGAGGGTGACACGCTCATAGCGCTTCTCCAGCTTCGCCATGTAGTTTTCCTCATTCGAGTCGAGCGGACGCCCCAGTTTCTTTGTGATGGTGTCCTCGAAGTCCTCCTCTGCTGCATGTGGCACGGGGAGCGTGCCGCGGGCCTCACGCCGCTGCACGGCCACGAGGGAGGCACACAGCGCCAGATCGTCCATCGCGCGATCACCCGCATCACACTCGCCCAGCCAGCCTCTCGGTGTGTAGAGCCAGCGCACGTTCGCGGCACGGTCATCGAATTTCACCTCGGCCATCATTTCCTCTTCGAGCAGGTCGATACCTGTCACCGCGTCATCATCCACGAGTCGCTCCGCCTCCTGACGGATGCGAGCATCGAAAGGTTGAAGCAGGGCAGGGATGGAGTCGGTAAGTGCGGGCATGTGGGGGACAAAGAGCCCGCGAAAAAAACTCGCGGGCGAACCGGCACGCTAGCAGGCCAAAGCGTGTTGGAAAGCTCCGTGAGGGGGTTTTTTATGCCAAGAACAGGGAAGAGCTGCCCTGGATGTTCAAAATTAGCCGATCTCGACGCCTGCCCCCACGGCCTCCTCATAGACCTGATGGAGGAGAAAGGTCTGCTGTGCCCCGATCTTTTGCCCGAACTGTGCAGACATATACATGCCTGCCGCGATCAGAGCCATGGCCACGAGGATCCACAGACCCCATGGCCGCATCCCCAGCCAGAGCTGGCAGGCACCCAATAGCCCTGAAAACACCCCAGCGGAGCCCACCAGCATGTAGCCGTACAAAAAGGCCGACCACACATTCGTATTCGGGCCGTAAGTGCCCTCGACGCGAGTGTGACCATCGCCCGCTGGCTCCAGGCTCAGACTCAACCGTGGAGACCAGTAATGGAGGTCCTTTTCCAGCACATGCAGGCTCACATAGCCAGGGAAGCTCTTTACCTCACAGCGGTCAGCATGCTCACGCACCGCATTGACGATGCGCTCCCGCGCCGCCTCCACGCCCAAGTCGATCACATGCGAAAAACGGGGCCGGAGTCTGAAGCTGCTCATGCCCTACATGCTACCGGAGTGCCCATAGCCCCGTCTAGCGCCTATCTTGCTCCATCTTGAGCCGTCCTTGCTATCAGGGATGAGGTTCACTCTTTGAATAAGGAACCTGAAACTTCTTCTTTAAATTGGGCGCTGGTTTTGAGGAGGATGACCCCAAGGGCGATTTGCCTGGGCTGAGCCCCCAGGCTTGATTTTCCCCTCAGAGAAGACTTGCCAGAATGGTGGCACACGGGCGAACATGTAGGCCCGCTTTTATGAGACCTGCCTTTGCTTTGTTTTTGCCTTTTGCTGTCGCTTGGACCTCGCTGACGATGGCCTCGCAGCCCACTTCGGTGGCTGAGTTGCCGGATGCCAACCCGGAGGCCGAATTGAAGTCCTTTGTGGTGCCGGAGGGGCTGGAGGTGAATCTTTTTGCTTCAGAGCCCATGATCCAGAAGCCTGTGCAGATGAATTGGGATGCCCAGGGCCGACTCTGGGTGGTTTGCAGCACGACATACCCGCATATCAAGCCTGGCGAGGCTGCCAAGGACCTGGTCGTGGTGCTGGAGGATACCGATGCGGATGGGAAGGCGGACAAATCGACGCCTTTTGCCGATGGGCTGCACATCCCCACTGCGCTGGCACCCGGTGATGGCGGTCTCTATGTGGCGAACTCGACAGAGTTGCTGTTTTTAAAGGATACGAATGGCGATCTGAAGGCGGATGAGCGCACAATTATGCTCAGTGGCTTTGGCACGGAGGACACGCACCACCTGCTGCACACGATGCGCTGGGGGCCAGAGGGGATGCTCTACTTCCTCCAGTCGATCTATATCCATAGCCATGTCGAGACGCCCTATGGTGTGCGCAGGCTGCTGGGCGGTGGTGTGTGGGAATTCCGCCCAGAGACACGGCGGGCGGAGGTGATCAGCAAGGGGCTGATCAATCCGTGGGGCTTTGAGTTTGACCGCTGGGGGCAGAGTTTTGCCTGTGATGGAGCCGGTAGCGAGGGCGTGAACTTCATTTTCCCTGGCAGTGTCTTCAAAACATCACCTGGGGCACGGCGGACTCTCAGCGGGCTGAGCCCTGGGCAGCCGAAGCAGAGCGGCATGGACATCGTCGAGGATCCGCACTGGCCGGCGGACTGGCAGGGGACCTTTGTGCTGAATGACTTCCGGGGGAACCGGGTGAATCATTTTTCGCTCACGCCGAACGGGAGCAGCTATATCGCCAAACAGCTACCAGATGTGCTGGCCAGCACGCATCGGGCCTTCCGGCCTATTGACGTCAAAGTCGGGCCTGACGGCGCGATCTACATCGCAGACTGGTACAATCCGATCATCCAGCACGGTGAGGTGGACTTCCGTGACGATCGCCGGGATCACACCCATGGCCGCATCTGGCGCATCACGGCAAAGGGACGTGCGCCAAGTCCTCGCATGAAGATTTCCGGGGCGAGCACATCGGAGCTGCTGGAGATGCTGAAAAGTGACCGCAAGTATGTGCGGACTTTTGCGAAGCGGGAACTGCGAGATCAAGGCAGTGCCAAAGTGCTGCCAGAGCTGGATGCCTGGGCGGCAAAGCTGGACTCGGCCAAGCCGGCGGATGCGCATGCCCTTCTGGAGGCAGCGTGGGCCAGCGAGGGGGCGAATTCTTTCTCCGCAGCGATTTGGAGGAGGCTTTGGGATAATAATGATGCCCGCATCCGCGCTGCGGCACTGCGGATACTGACCCACCGCTGGAAGCAACTCCCTGATACGCTCAAAGTACTGGAAAAGGCGGTGGCGGATGACAATGCGCAGGTGCGTCTGTGGGCTCTGGCGCTAGCCGCAGAAATGAAAAAGGCTGCCGCAGTGGATCTAGCCCTGCGAGTGCTGGATGCACCCATGGATGAGTCCTTGGACTTCTCGCTAGAGCAGCTCTGCCGCGATCTGGCAGAGGTCTGGATGCCCGCCGTCACAGCGGGGAAGATCAAGCTAGATGAGCGTCCGAAGCATCTCGTCTATGCACTGAAGAGCACCGGGCGCAGTGATGCTTTGCCAGTGCTCTTTGCCGCACTGAGGGGGGGCAAACTGGCTCAAGAAGATGCCAATGCCGTGCTGGCGATGGCTGGAGAAGCGGTAGATACAGCTCAGGCCAAAACAGTGGCCGACATGGTGCAAGATCCTGCGCTGGCTCCTCATTATATAGGCCTACTGGACGCACTGGTGAAAGCGGCGACAGATCGCAAAATCCTGCCAGAGGGCGCTGCGGCCACAGTGACAGCCTGGCTGGAGCGGCCTGAGCCCCATGTAGTGCACCGAGCCGCCATCTTGGCCGGGCTTTGGAAGGTGGAACCTGCCCGCGAGCGGCTAGAGGCGCTGCTTTCCGCCCCGAATGTGCTGGATGGCGTGCGCCAAGGGGCGATGCGAGGTCTAATGTTCCTCGGAGGCACTAAAACGCGGGATTTGTTCGATCACGAGTTCATGGCAGCCAAGGACGCGGGACGGAAAAAGCTCATGCTTGAGGGTTTGGCCGGTACGGGGCCCATTTTGGCCGCGAAACGTGCATTGGAGTTTTTGAGCACGGCGGATGGCAAAGCGGCGCAAGAGGTGCTGGGCCTGTTTTTGGCCAATAAGCAGCTTCCTGGCGTTTTGGCCAAGGAACTAGCCGGGAAGTCGATCCCAGAGGCCGTGGCGGTAGAGGGCATTCGCATGGTCAGCAGCCGCGGTATCCAGGGACCACTGGCTGAGGCACTGAAAAAGGCTGGTGGCGTGAAGCAGATGGACCGCCCGCTCACCGGGCCGGAAATGGCCGCCCTAGTGGAAAAAGTGAAGAAAAACGGCGATGCAGCCCGTGGTGAGGCCGTTTACCGCCGCCAGCAGCTCCTCTGCATGAGCTGCCACGCCATCGGTGAGAGCGGCGGGCTGCTGGGGCCGAATCTGGTGAGCATCGGCGCATCCGCTCCCGTGGACTACCTGGTTGAGAGCCTACTGGAGCCGAGCAAAAAGATCAAAGAAGGCTACCACATGGTCATCGTCAGCAAAAAAGACGGTGGTGTCATCTCTGGGGGCCTCGTGAACGACGGGGCGGAGGAACTAACGATCCGTGACCCGGCCAATCAGGTCGTCAAAGTGGCAAAAAGTGCCGTGGCGAGTCGCCAGATGAGCCCGGTGAGCATGATGCCGCCCGGTTTGACCGCGAGCCTGCGGGAAGATGAGTTCGTAGATTTGGTGAAATTTTTGTCCGAATTGGGCCGGGAAGGGGCCTTCAAAACGCAGCCGAATCGCTACGTCCGCACCTGGAAGACCATGGGCAAAATGGAGCAGGCCGATATCGATCATGTGCGCCATGTTGGCAGTTTTGCCCTAAATGACTCAAAGCATGCCTATCCCTGGGTAACTGCCTACAGTCAAGTAAACGGCGACCTCCCGCTGGCGGACATTCCCGCCGCTCAAAAGATGTATCCATGGTTCCCCAAGATCGTGCAATTTGGTTTGAAAACAGAAGCGGCGGGAAAGGTGAAATTGGGACTAAATGTCACAAAAGGCATCATCATGGCGGTGGATGGGGTAGAATTGAAGGAAATAGCCCCCGAAATGCCCCTGGAACTCGCCGCCGGAGAGCATCGAATTAGTATTTTGGTGAGTCGAGAAGCTGGGGAAATTTCTCATCTTCTTGTGGAGATTTTAGATGGTTCGGCGCTGGTCGTACCGTGATCCTTCGAAAACGATTTTTGTAGTGTCCATGTATTTGCATTGACGGTAGCGAGGCATCTTCGCTATTCTCGAACGTAAAGCCGGAAATCTCTGTCTGACCCGAGTCGAGAATTCAGCCTTTCTCCATTCAACACATGATACTCCGTCACACCCCCTGCCGAAAACTTGAATCCAGCCCCGATTTGGACGCTCAAGTTACGTGCAGTGTGACGCCTTGAAGCCGCTGGGCTTTCCCTTAGGCAATACCTTTCCGACACAACGCTTTTCAGCTTTTCTTCCGCAACCATTTTTCCGACATGAATACGCTCCGCAAAAATCGAATCCTCTTGGGCTGGCTGATGATGCTGCTCGTGGCATTCCAACAAGTCGCTACGCCACTGCAGGCCGCGACCGTGTATTGGATCGTCGGCACTAGTCGAACATCATCAGGCACATGGAATGCTACAGGGGCGAACTGGACCACCGTCGCCCCGCCGACGACTCCTGGTGCCGGAGCAGCCTGGGTGAATCAGGATATAGCTGTTTTTGGTAACAACACGACTTCGTCTTTCACCGTCAATGTGAACAGCCTCGGGATGGAAGTTGGGGGGCTGACTTTTCTGAATAGTGGCATTACTCTGAACTCAAGTGGAACCCCAGCGGCTCCAACAGGCTCATTGGTGCTTAAAAATGGAGCGGCAACACCTGTCATCACCCTTGGCAGCACAACGACAACAACTGCCTTTACCACGAATATGAATGTGGCTCTCTCTGGTAGCAATGGCCTGAGCATCGTGACGCCATCGACAACGAGCACGGTGCTCGGTCGGTTGGTGCTGGGCAGTGCGGGTGGCTCCAATTTTGCCAACACACTGACAGGTGGCATCACAGTAGGAGCTGCGGGGGCCACAGCCAAAACCTCTCTCGAAGTTTATAACCGCACAAGTAGCGCCTACAACCCCCTCGGAACAAATCAAATCACGCTCAATGCCGGATCGACCTTGGATCTACGTCCTACTGCAAGCAGTGCCACCGGCTTGTCTGGCCGGGTTTTTGATATTCCGGCGACATCCAATACGAGCCGGGTGGACTTTACCCAAACAGCAACGGGTGAGTCCTATCCAAGTCGGAGTATGTTAAGCACGGGTGCCGCTTCGCAGAATGTGGTGAAGCTGAGATGACTTCTGTTGTAGCAGTGGGGCAAGCAGTGACTGGACCTGGGATTCCTGTCGGAACGACGATTCAGACTATCCTCAATGGTATAGATATCCGTCTTACCCAAAACATCACCCAGGCAAATCCCACACTGTCTATCTCGCCGAATGCGGTGCTTGGCTCACTCGGAATCACACCCACGATCACGGTGAACTCGCTTCAGGGCGGGGTGGAGTCTTCCATGCGCTATCAGGACGCAACACTGGCTCAGCAGACGGTCGCGAACTATGCTGTCCAATATGTGGGCAAAATCAATATTAACAATGCTGGCGGCTATCACTTCTTCGCCAGTCCAGATGATGCGGCTCGGATTTACATCGACGGCATGCTGGTGTTGAACAATGACGGTGGAAAAGGCGCAGCCGATTTGTCCAGTGCACTGGTTCAGCTAGGCGCTGGTTATCACGACATCCGGGTGGACTACATTCAGGGAACGGGCGGTGGCTCGCTCAATCTGGGGTACTCCGCTTCCCCTACGGGCACGCGTACCAGTCTCGCGAGTATCATGTACCGTGCGGAGACGAATACCGCTGGTGGAGCTAGCTCGGCGGTGAACTACGGAAATGATGTGGTCATCGCCGGAAATTCAGGGATCAACCTAAAGGGTGTCGGAAGTCTCTCGGGTGCCTCTGCGGTCCAGTTAGGTGCTCTGAAAATCAACACCGGAACGATGCTCACGCTCAAGGCGACAACAACTGCAGATGTCGAAGTAGCGGGTGGTGGCGGTGGTTTTGGTCAGACCATCCGCTTTGGCGGCACGACGGGGAATCCGACTACGTTTGGCCATACGGCAGGTGGTGCCGGGACGGTGACGCTGTTTTCGAATCCGAATTTGGCCTTCGATGGGGTGGTGACTGATGGAGGTAGGAATATGACCGTGCAGAAGACCGGGACGGGGCGTCTGTTTTTCAATCAAACTGCTGAACAGAACATTTTGGGCGTAGGAACCATTTTGGCTCCTCAGGGCTCGGTCACTTCAGTGACAGGAACGACTTCAGTGACCGTGGGGCAAGAAACTCGAGTCACTGCTACAACGACTGCGGGTCTAACTCCAGGGATGACAGTGACAGGCGCTGGAATTCCAGAGGGGGCATTCATCACCTCGATCGACTCAGCTACTCAGTTCACGATGTCCACCAAGGCAACGGCAGCAGCTACAACACCAATTCGAGTGAGCACCAATCCTTCGCTGGTGCTTAAGGGCAGCACGGCTACCGGGGCATTCAATCCGATCGGTTCTGCAACGGTGAGCCTAGATCGCTCCAATCTGATCCTCGACTCCAAGAGTGCGACGCTGGCTGGTGTGGGTCCTACATTCTTGAACAACGTGGAAGTGAACCGGGAGGGGGTGATTCAGTCCATCCTCAATGCGGCCACGACGACGCTCGGAAGCAGCACAAACTCAATCACAATCAATTCGGCCGTTATCACATCAGATACGACGAACTTGAGCACTACTGTGAATGTTCCTTCTGGCACTTCGAACTTGCATGTCGGCCAGATCGTGACTGGGGCGGGTATCCAGGCTGGAACGACAATTGCTAGCATTACCAATGGTACTTCGATTGTGCTGTCAAAGCCAGCTACGGTTACGGCTGGTGGTGCTAGTTTGACCTATGGGGGATCATTGGTGTTGGATGCCATCGCTGGTGGGTTGCCAACGTCTGACCCTGGGGCGACTTTGACGATTGATTCGCCCATCACGGGTGGAACAGCATCCCGATTGGTTATTCGATCCACCGTGATGAATGCAGAAACGACTGTTACAGCATTGGAGGCACCTGTTTTCGGCGTGCCGCAGCGGACCGGTAATGCGAATGTTTCTCGCGGTATTGTAGCGCTCTCAGGAAATAATTCTGGGTTCCTAGGGACGTTGGAGTTCGAGCCAGAAGCAGGTCTGCGCATCGAAGGAGCCAGTGCCTACAATAGCGGCACCTTTGCTCTCAATCGCTTTAATAACCTCTTTTTGGTGGATGATCTTGACGGGACAGGCAGCAGGCAGAGCGCGGATTTTAATCACAATATCACGCTCAATAATAGCAATACTATCTCGGTCGGGAGGCTGGGAACAGCGTATGCGCCATATTTCGGCCAGGCGGTGAACAAAACCATGCAAATCGAGTCCCTGACGATCAGTGCCAACCCATTGACCACACTCACTTTAGCAAACAACAACGGTTATGGATTGCAGGTGACTGGAGCAACGACATTGCAAAGTGCGCCTACTTTCCAAGTGAACAACGCAAGTGCCTCTAATGTCGTGCAGGGGCTTACTCTTAGCGGTGAGGTGAGTGGTGCAATGAGTATCGCGAAAAATGGTAATGGCACGCTCGTTTTGGAGAACGCGGGAAATACCTTTGGTGGAAGTGTCAGTGCGACTGGAGCTTATGGACTCAATGGCAGCGCAGTGCTCACAATGGCTGGGGTGACCCCATAGCGTGACCTATGCAGCATCAGGAACCACGATCACTATTGCTGCTGGAACGACGGGCTTTGAGGTGGGAGATGTCATTTTTGGAAATACGGCTGGCATTCCATCTGGTTCCCGTGTGATTGCTAAAACAGGGACCACACTGACCTTGGACAGGACAATTACGGCCGATTCTCCCTCCACAGGGACCCTCGGTAGTATCTATCGCTATCAGGTTACCCTTAGCAATGCGACGAGTTCTGCTGATCCGACTCTGACACTCTCGCAGATTACGCTTTCATCCAACCTGACTGGGGCAGCAACCTTTACCACCGCGATGAATTCGACGCCGGTGGTCGCGATCAATGGGGGCTCTATTTCCATCAAGAATGATGGAGCTTTAGGAAATGTGGCGAATCAGGTGCTCATCAACACCAACAGTGGTTCTCTTAACACAGGTCTGCGTGCGGATGGCACCTTCAGTACCAGCCGGACGATCCGCTTCAATCAGGACGCCAATGCAATCGAGGTGACGAGTGGAAATACGCTGACTCTGAATTCCGCGTTGGTAACCAACAATCGTGACCTATATAAGAATGATCAAGGGACATTGATCTTGACCCAGGCGCAGACGGGGAACTCTGGAGCGCTGGTCGTCAATCAGGGCAGGCTGCAAATCAATAATCTGGAAGCTTTTGGTAATTCATCGACGGTGCCCATGGGATTCTACAACGGCAGTCCCAACAACGGCAATCCGTTTCACCACACACTGATCCGTGAGGCAGGTGCCGAAGTCGGGCTTAATGTGGCTGGGACAAATACGATCAACGAAACCTTCCAGATTGAATTGCAGAACAATCGTACGTTTGGTGGTATTCAGTCAGCTGGCGCTATCCACAATATGCTGGGAAACAATACGATTGTAGCACCTGTTGGCCTTGGGATCAGCCTAGGAGATCAAAATAACAGCGTGATTATCGCCGGAGTGGATAGCGGAACATCTCTCACCTTGGGTGGCGGTGTTCGTTTTGGTTGGGGTAGTGGTGCCGGTAGCATCAATCTATTCCTGTCAGCTGATGGCACTGGCGTTGGGACTCTATCGGCGCCGATATCTAACTTGACAACATCAGGCACTCCAGGGCAGGCAACTTTGCAAAAAGTCGGCAGTGGCACATGGAACATCACCACCGCTAATGCATTTAGCCCGAGCATCGGCCTGACGACGACTGCGGGCAGCGCTATCGTGAGCGTGCCGACAGGAATGACCGGATTGGCTACGGGAATGGTCATCAATGGCAACCCTAATATCCCAGATGGATCGATCATTAATGGCATTTCCGGCACTACGATCAGCTTGGCGTTTCCTAGTGGTTTCACATCTGCAAATGTCACTGCTGGTACAAATGTTTCTTCACGTATTGGTAATTCCACGACTAGTGTGAATGTGCTGGGTATCCGTGAGGGCACGCTGGGCATCAATGGGGCGGGTGCTCTCAGTGGTACTGGTTTAGTCATTCTCCAACCTAATGCTACTTTGAGCCTAGATAATTCAGGCACCAATGTGGACAACCGCCTTGGGGGCCGCCCCCTCCAAGTCTATGGAGGTAGCTTCAATCTAAATGGTAACGCTGCAGTCGCCACGACCGAACAGATTGGAAATCTGACGCTATCGCGAGGGAATACCGTTTTCACGATCAATCCCAATGCCGCTCAGGCTACTTCACTAGTACTAGGGGGGCTCGCCGTTCGCGGTGGCACCACGACAGCCCTTTTCAGGGGGACTGGATTGGGAAATGCAGCAGGAGCGGGGACTGCGGTAGTCACTGGAGCATCTACGGCGGCTGGATTCACCTTCATTGGCCAGTCAGGCGCGACTGGATTGGCGAATAAGGCGATTCTTCCTTGGGCCTTGGTTGATAATACCGTGGGTGGAGTCGGCATTTCGTTTGCGACAGCAGATTCGACTGGTTCAGGCTCGAGTGGGATCAATGTGCTGCGCCCGCTCTCAGCGAGTGAATATGCTACGACTCTCACCACTGCGGCCAATGTTAAGCTGGGAGTGGTGGAATCCCTCAACTTGGCTGGGCGCTCCATTAACTCACTTACTCTTAGTAGTGGAGGTGGCTTGACCATTGGCAATCCGTATGCGTTGAGCGTCGAGAGCGGTGGTATTTTGGCTCTTGCAGGCAATGCAGGTATCCAGGGTGGTTTGTTGACCACTGGTTCTGGTAGGGAATTGATCATTCACACTCTTGGCGATACGACCATAGGCAGTACGATCACGGGGGTGAACGGAGGGCTGACCAAATCCGGCGCGGGCACCCTGACTCTTACGGACCGACAGGCCTATCTTGGCACGACAGCTATTAATCAGGGGATTTTGAAGCTCCCATCTGGGTCGATCAATCCAATCTATTTCAATAATTTCCTGTATGTGAGCAAAGAGGGTACTCTGGACCTCAATGGCAGTGTACAGTTTGTGTCCGGCGCAGATGCTAGTGCTTATTCCAGTGTGAATGGCACCGGAGGCCAGATCATTAATACAGGTGCCACCCAGGCTACGCTAGTCAGTGGCACCAGTGGCACTACTTGGGGGGGGCAGATCAGCGGTAATATCGCAGTTGCTCGCGGTTCTTCGTGGGCCGTGCAGAGCTCACAGAGCTATACAGGACCGACCGCCATTCTTGGAGGTATCACAACACTGTATGATGATGGGGCGCTCTTAAACACCTCAGCCATCCAGATCAACTCTGCGTTGTTGAGTTTGGACAATAGTCTTAATGTGGGGATCGACATGGCTAATCGCGTGAACGATGCAGCGCCAATCAATATGACTGGCGGTGGTATTCAGTTAGTGGGGCGTCATGGTATGAATTCCACCGAGACGCTGGGTGCGGTGACTATCTCTCAGGGCCAGAGCGCCTTGTGGAGTGCCAATGCAGGAGTGGGAGTCAATTCCGCTGAGTTGACGATTGCCAGCCTGACGCAAGTAGCGGGTTCTCATGGCACGATGTTTTTCCGCAATATAGGAGGCACCATCGGCAGTACCAGCCGACTCTTCATTACCGCAGCGCCTACGCTCTCCAATCACCTTTTGGCCAATGCTGCAGGGCAAACAGGCTGGGCAGTGATGAACCGTGAATTTGCGAGCTATACTGCCGGGACCGGTATTGGTGCCTTAAATACCGCAGGCTATGCAGGATACCTCCCGAACACGAGCAACATCGTGAATATCGGGGATGCGACCTCCAATGTCCGTGTGACACTCTCTGCGATCACCGCGACCGCCACAGACGGAACCAATCTGGTCACGGTGCCCAATACGGCACTATTCCAAGTGGGGCAGGCAATTGAAGGCATCGGCATCGCGCCTGGAACTACTGTCAGCCAGATCACGAATGGTACGCAGATGATTCTGAGTCAGAGTGTGACAGACGCGAACCCGATCATCACCGCCAAGCAGACCCTTAGTGGCAATCGGACGATGAACACGCTGAATCTGGACACAAGTCGTGGTGCGACCCTAGATTTAGGAGGCAATACTTTGACCCTAGCAGGCGGGGGTCTGATAGCCTCTCAAACAGGAGATAATAGCAGCAGCGTGACCGTGCTGAGTAGCTCTACCACTAGCAATCAAGTCGTCATTCGTGAGGTGACAGCCGGCTTTCAGGTCGGAGTGAGCTTGCTGGATCGAACTGTCACAGCGATCAGTGCTCCTGCGGAAGATGGCTCAGTGACAGTGACCGTGAGCTCGAACCCCGCCTTAGATAGAGCTTTCACAACACCGACGAATTGGGGCTTTACGACGCTGACTCCCTCCCTTTTGACTGTCACCAACGGTAATTTGACCAGCGGGACAACCAGTTCCCCGGCCGATCTCTACATCCACTCCCTGCCAAATTCCGGCGATGCAGATACACGCAGCCGCATGCTGCTTTTGGGAGCCAATGTCGTGGACAATTCGGCGGGGGGCGCGGTATCCCTAGTGCTCAGTGGTAATCTTTCCCGCACCACCGGGAACGGCATACCGATCAATGGAATTCTCAATGGTGGGATCATCAGCGGGAACAATACCTACAGTGGAGGCACCTTTGTAAACTCTGGCACTTGGACCCTGGCCAATCCGCTCGCAAATGGTACCAGCATCTATTCAGTGCCGGGAGACATCACCATCACGGGTGGTTACGACCCCTACAATAGCACCGCTTTGCGCTCCACCGTGCGCATGGATTCTGCCAACCAGATCAAGCATACTGGAACACTGACTCTCAACGGCAATGCGCAATTCGATATGAATGATTTTGCGCAGACCCTCGCAGGGATCAATATCAATAACACAGGTGGATTGACGGCTCCAACCATCGACTTCGGTGCTGCCACTTTGACTGTGAATGGCAATGTAAACGCTACCTCCAGTAGTCCAGGAAATGTGACCACGTTGACCAGTGGAAACATTGCCTTCAATGGAACCACGACGGCTAATAGCCCTGTCGTAAAGCTGACGAGCGGTAGCACCGCGAACCTACTCGTCGGAGCGCAAGTGTCTGGAACAGGCATCCCAGGCGGTGCGACAATCTCCGCGATTGTCGATGCCAATACTTTTGTCATTTCTGCCAATGCGACAAGCACAGCTGCTCCCTCAATGACTTTCGCCAATGTGGGGCGGCTCAGTCTAGGCGGCGCTACTCGGACCTACAACATTCAGCCAGCACTCGTGAATGGTGTCAATGTAGCCCCTTTGCAGGCTACGCTAAATATTACGGCGCCAATCATTGATGGTGGCGCATCCTCCGGCATCAATAAGACGGGGGCTGGCTTGCTCCAGCTCGGTGGTCAGAGCTTATTCAGCGGTGGTGTGAATGTCGCCGCTGGTGGCTTGGTTCTCTCTGCCAGCAGTATCGGTAACGCTCCAGGTGCTGAGATCACTAGTGGTCCATTGGGGACTGGCACACTCACCCTCGCTGACGACAGTGTGCTAGTGTCCACCACAGCGGTTATTCTGGGCAATACAGTCGTGTCCAATGGAGATCTGCGCTTTGATGGCCTCAATAATATCACGCTGAACGGTGCGACGTCGCTGGCAGCCGCTTCGACGATTACTGTCAATTATCCGGCGCAGACAGCCACCTTTGGGGGCCAGATTGGTGGAGCGCATGCGATCACGAAGGATGGTCAGGGCACCCTCGTTTTCTCTACCTCCTATCTACCAAGTGGCTCACTCAATAACAACACGATGAGTGGCAGCATGACGGTGAATAATGGCATCCTTCGACTTCAGGGCGCTGCTGGGGCTGCTGCAGTCACCCCGCTGGGGACGACTGGTATCACTCTGAATGGCGGCATGCTGGACCTGCGTAGCAATGGCGCCTCCTCCGAGGGGACCATTATTTTTGGCAACAACGTCACAGTCGCTCCCGCTCAGTCTTCCGCGATCATCAATGTGGACCGCGTCAGTGCCAACACGGCCAATACGATCCAGATGGGCACTCTCACTATGAGTGCAGGCCAGACGCTCAATGTAACTAGCAGTAACCTTTATAATCTGCTGTTCACCGGCGGTAGTTACTCGGGTACGGGCACTATTAATTTCAATCCTGCTGCTAATTCCACGCTGACGATTGGAGGAGGATTCACTGACGCGCTGAAGTATGCCAATACTGGATCTGGGACCTTGATTGTCGGTGGAAATAATTTCTTTACAGGGGGCACTGAGATCAATGGTAACACCTGGGGAGCTGCGCCTGTGGTGAACACCATCACGACGCCGTTTGGGACTGGTACAGTCACGCTCAACAATGGAGCGAACTTCGCCATCCTGCCCATCGGCGGTATGCCTCAGCAGGGCAGCCCGCCCTCCGGGTATGTGGCGGGAGGTCTTACGGCGGAGTATTTCTCTGGTGGGGCTAGCAATCTGAACTCGATGTTTGGCTCTGGCATGGCTCCTGGAGCGGTTTCGACAGGCGTTATTCCTGGCGATTTGTCCTTGAACAATCGACCTGCCGTAGTCACCGCCACAGCCGGCACTCAAATAGTGTACTCTGGTCTTATCAACATCACCAATGGCGGCAATTACACCTTCCAGATCGCTGCAGGTGATCAGGCGCAGCTCGTTATCGACGGCGTTCCTGTCGCTGGCTTTAATGTGGATACAACAGCCAGTCCGTCCGCAGATACGGGGGCCGCGCTACGCGGAGATGGAACTGGCTCTATCACCCTGACACCCGGATATCACAGCATCACCTTCAAGACCAACAACTTGGTCGGTGGTGGTGGCAATCAGCTTCTGTATGGCGGCCCAGATACGGCTGGGAATGGTCTGCCAGTCGGTTTGAACGGAGTCACAGCGCCAGCGGAAAATCTTCAGGCTATTCCCTCATCTGCACTCTACTGGACCAGTGCCAATGCCACTGCCGCAAACAATTACAACAGTGCGGCGCAGATCAATAATGCCTTCGTCATCCCTGCTGCTGCCAATGTCACACTTGATGGTCGTGGCACAGATATCAATAGCAGTGTGGCAAGCCTGAATCTTGGTGCGGGTTCCACTCTGAATGTTTCTAATCAGCTAGGCACAGGTTGGATCGGTGTCACAGGCACAACAACCGTCGCTGGCGCTGGTGTGACCGTGAATCCAAATGGCGGAACGCTCAATTTAATCGGTGGTATCAACGACGGGGGTAATGGACTCGCAAAAACAGGCAACGGCACACTCATTTTGGGCGGATCGACTTCCTTTACGGGCAATCTGACTGCGACAGCAGGATTTGTGCAGCTCTCTGCATCGAATGCCCTGCCGACAGGCACCACTACCATCACCCGTGGGACTCTGCCAAATATCGTCAGCGTCAGTGGAGATACGGTGAGCAACACGAATACCAGCAATAACATCAGTAGCGCGAATGTGAAGGTGGGTATGCGGGTCACTGGCACTGGCATTCCTGCTAATGCCTTCGTCACCGCAGTGAGTGGCAGTACCATCACTCTGAATACAAACGCCACTGTTTCCGGCACAGCGGCTGATTTAAGCTTCAGCCAGGCCACGTTGAACTACATCGGATCAACGGGGAATAATAGCCAAACAGTCACGATCACTGGAGCCACCACGAGCCTCGCACCTGGAATGTATGTCACTGGAGCAAACATCCAGCCCGGCACCTACATCACGGCGGTCAATGCCAACAATATCGTTCTCTCCCAGCTCACGGTGAATGGTGGCGCGGCCAGCAATACCACGCTCACCATCAGCACGGACACCTATGCCGCGCTCGACTTAAACGGCACGTCTGGTGTGACAGGCAATATCACCCTTAATGGTGTTTCCCCCATCCTGCGCAATTCAGTGACGCCTGCGACTCTTTACAATAGCAGTGGCACAGCAGCCAGCGTAGCTGGTAACATCAATATAGGCACCCTAGGCGCTGCTATCGGTGGCTATGGCACCATCAGTCTCAATGGCACGATTACAGATAGTGGCACCGGTTTTGCTAAAGTGGGCCCTGGCACCCTGGTTCTTGGAGGCAATAACACCGGCTTTACAGGAGCGCTTGCAGTCCAAAACGGCATTCTAAAGCTCGCTAACGCTGGCGGATTGGGTGCTGCAGGTTCTAGGGCTCTCAGTGCGAATACCACCAACGGCAGCACTACAGTGACTGTGGAGAGTACTACCGGACTCTTTGTGGGGCAGCCTGTGACAGGAGCGGGCATTCCTGCGAATGCCACCATCGCCAGTATCACTTCACCCACCACCTTTACTCTCTCGTCCAGTGCGACTGCCTCACAGACTGGCGCAAGCCTCACAGCGACCAGTGGCGTATCCATCTCCTCCACGGCTACCCTGGACATGGCAGGTATCAGCACGGCAGCCGGCGGCAAAAGCCTCTACCTTAATGGTGCTGGTATTACTGCTGCTACAGGTCTTTCTGGTGCCAATTATCTTGCATCGCTAACCAATACCTCTGCCTCGGCCGTCACGGTAGGTAATGACATCGTGCTCAGAAGTGCTTCCTCCATCGGTGGTTACAATGGTGGCATAACACTGGCTGGTGTGATCAGCGGTAGTGGCACCGCTCTGACCAAAACAGGCACCAATACGGTGACCATCACCAATACCAATACATATACAGGTGGCACCACGGTAAGTAACGGATCACTCACCGTCAGTGGAGCTGCTGGACGCCTCGGAGCGGGTGGCACTGTCACTGTAGGAGCGGGTGCCGTGTTGAATTTGGACAATGGCACTCTATTTGCGAATCGCCTTAATACCCGTCCGCTCACACTCACAGGCGGCACACTTAATCTTATCGGTAATGACACTGCGACGACTTCTGAAACGATTTCTGGAGGCTCTTTGACCTTTGGAAACGGCGCCAGCGTCATCAATCTCCAGCCAGGTTCAGGCCAGGCTGCTCAGATATTGCTCTCGGGTTCTGGTAACACAGTAGCTCGCGCAGGGACTGGGACCGGCCTTATTTCTGGCCCAGGACTAGGCGGCGCCATTGGCGCTGCCAACACGAGCACCGTGAATTTTGCCACGACCGCTCCTGCTTCCATTGGTCAAACTGGAGCTGCAGGTTCTGCAAACCGGGCTATTATCCCATGGCTGCTTCTTAATGATACCACATCAGGCACAACAACATTTGCTGCCTTCACAGCTGTCGGAGCCGGAAATGCCGGTTTGGTTCAACTTGGTACTGCTGACATGGCGGCAGCAAACGCTACCACGGCCAATCATAACTGGCTCCTCAATAGTTCCGTCACGGCGGCGGCAGGAACGACACTTAGCAATTCCCTCACCTTGGACACAGGTGCAGCACTGGCCATCAATGGCGGCAGCACGGTGTTCCTGGATTCTGGCGGTATTCTTGCTCGTGGCGACAGCAGCATCGTCGGCACCAGCGCAGGTGGTGTGCTGGCACCTGCAAACACCTTCAATCGCGAGTTCATCGTGCATGTGCTGAGTGGAGCGACTCTCGACGTTGGTTCTGCCGCTAATCCCCTGCGCATTTACAGTGTGAATGGCACAGGACTTACCAAAGCTGGCAATGGTACGCTCTCCCTCAATAGCCCCAGCACCTATCTGGGCAATACCACTGTCAATGGAGGGACTCTGCGCTTTGGGGCCGCCGGTCAGGTGATCAATAATGGTGTTTTCACCACATTCACCACAGCTCCTGCTGTGGGTAGCCTCGGCTCTTCGCCCTCGGGCCAGTCTTTGGTTGTCAATAACGGTGGTGTGGTGGATTTGAATGGCTCACTTCAGTCTTTCGCCAACCTCACAAGCGCTGGCACACTGCCGGGCACAGGTGGTTCGATCATCAATAGCGCAGCAGCACCTGCCACACTTCGTATTGGCACATCGACCAATGGAACGTGGGCTGGTAATATTAGCTCTGGCACAGGAATGCTCAATTTGATCAAAGATGGCGGCAGTACATGGTTAGTTACCTCTGCGAACACAATGACTGGCTCTGTGACCCTCCAGGGGGGGCAGACTCAGCTCGTTGACAGTGGTGCCTTTAACAATGCCTCCTCGCTGACCATTCGCCGCGCTGCCCTCGTCTGGAATGACAACGGTATCGACGCAGCGACCCGCCTCGGTGCCTCGACTCCCGTTACACTCAATAGCGGTGCATTCGTCTATCAGGCTCGCGCCGGCACCAATGGAGCCATTTCCATCGGTAATCTGGCGCTGAGTGGTGGTTCTTCCATCATCACGGCTACTCCGACCAATGGAACGGCACTTATCAATATCAACAGCCTCGCTAGCCGTGCTACTGGAGCTACTTTAACATTCTCTGGCGGCGGCGGTCCTGCTGGAAATGGAGCCATTCGCTTCAATACGGCCCCCACACTGACCAATGGCATCTTAGGTGGTTGGGCGGTCGCTCTGGGCGTTGATACGCTCGCAGTTGGCGGCACGAATGCGGAATTCGCTACCTATGATCCAGTTGCAGGCATCCGCCAGAACAGCAGCTACATCACTACCTTCGCCAATGGTGCTTCCTTGCCGGCTGGCACGGTGTTGCAAAACACGAATGTGAAGATTGGTCCAGTGGGTGGTGGCGGTACGAGCACCATCGGCCTGGGAGGAGCTACAGTGAACTCTTTGACGATGGGCAGCGGATCGACGCTCCTCTTTTCCCTCCCCGATGATGTACTTACGGTGAACAGCGGGGGTATCTTGGCTGGACTGGATAACAATACCCGCACTTTGGGCAACCTCGCAGTAGCAGCAGGCAGAATCACGGCGGGCACAGGACAGCAAGAACTCTTCCTTCACGTCGGTGGAGGCACGTTATTGGTGAACTCGGCCATCATCGACAATGGAGCGCCGCTAAATGTCGTGATCGATGGCCTCAGCCAGACGGCAAACAATCCGACAGTTACGGTTCAGGGCCTCAACACATACACGGGCACCACCTATGTCAACGGGGCCATCGTCAACCTAAACACCACTGGTGCCAATGCCATCAATGGTAACCTCATCATCTCCGGCGGCACCAATGGCACGGATTCGATGCCGATTGCTAATGCGACAGTGAGTCTTCTTCAGGCCAATCAGATCGCCGATAGCTCTGCTGTCACGATCAACGGGGGCGCACGTCTCCAGATGAATCGCTTCAATGACACCATTGCAAGCCTGACCTTCAACAACGATGGTGGCTCCAATGGCAATACCGCTCCTAGTGTGGACTCACTTGGTGGTATCCTAACCGTGACTGGTGCGATCACAGCCACCGCGCCTCAAAACTCCATAAGCATTCCTGTGCTTAATGGCTTCTTGGATGTCACAGCCGGTCAGACATTCGACATTGCTGCCAATAGCTACATTCCAGGGCAGGTCGGATTGGCGGTCAATGCGGCCCTTATCGGCAGTGGTGCGATCACCAAGACTGGAGCCGGGGTTCTGGGCTTCGGTGGTCAGAGCCCGTATAGCGGTGTTTTGACGGTGAATCAGGGCGGGCTTGCCTTCACATCCAATAGCGCAAATCTGGCCAATGCAGCCGTTGTGCTCTCCTCTGGCACTACTCTCGATACACGCGGCCTCACAGGAGTGATTGGCTCCTTGGCTGGTAGTGGCACAGTTCTGAATTATAACCTGAACACTGCCGGTACGTTGCGCACTGGTTATGACAACACGGACACGACCTTCTCCGGCGTTTTCCAGAGCCCATTCACGCAGGGAAGACTGAATGTGGAAAAAATCGGCACGGGCACATGGACCTTGGGTGGCGATAGCTCGACAGCTGCTGGAAATGGCACTTCTGGGACTCTTACCGTCAATGGTGGAGATGTCCTGCTCAATGACTCCGATGCACGTATCAACTTCACCACTTACAATCTCAACTCAACAGGCGGTCTGACGCTCGATAACAGCGCAGCTATCTTGAGCAACCGCCTTGGCGGAGCTACCTATTCCGACATCTCCACCAACAGTGCGAATCGTGTTATGAATATTTCTGGTGGTGAATTTAGCCTCACAGGCGGTGCGGGGGCAGTCACAGAAGCCATTACCACGCTAAACATCACCAACGGCACGGGGTACATCACCATGACGCCGGGTACTGGCTCCACGGTCTTCAATGTGGGCACACTGGCGGCTGCTGGATCTAATGGGGGCACATTGGTAATACGCGGTGCAGGTCTGGGCGGTGCAGTGGGCTCGGGCAGTGTCAACGTCGTCGCCACAACGCCGAATCTAATCGGCGGCAATGGTGCAGCAGGCTCGACCACGATGTCCATCCGCCCAGACATTCTCGGCGATCTCAGCCCGACAGGGCTGGGGATGGGCTTTGTCACGCATGTGGCTGGTACAGGTTTCCGACTGCTTACAACGGCGGAAATGAAAACACCTTCGGTGAACACCTATCTCGGTAACGCCCTGCCGCTGGCGCTGCAAGGCACGACAACCGACAATGTGGCCGCAGCGGACAATGTCCGACTAACTCAGAGTAAGAACCTTTATCTGAACACAACCGTCAACAGCCTCACCCTGGCTGGTGGTGGTGGTTACCTAGCCACAGGGGGCGTAGCTGTAACTGCAAGTCCTGGCGGCACTCTCTACGGGGCTAATGGTCAGCTCCTCACTCTCACCAATTCCAGTGGTGGTCTTTTGGGACTCGCCTCCAATGTCGGCGTCGGTGGTGGTGTGATCGCCTCTGGCGGTAATGCAGCCGTATTGCATGCAGTCGGTGACCTGAATGTGAGATCATATCTCACGAGTACGGCTGGTATCGTGAAGTCTGGTCCTGGAACGGTGGTCTGGACTCGTGGCAGCCTTAGCACTTCCGCTACCACGATTAACAACGGACGTCTGGTGCTCGCCGGTGGAAACAACTCACTCACACTCCAGCAGACGACAATTGCCGGAGCGGTCACGCCGGATGTGCGCGTGAATGGAGGAACGCTCGATCTCAACGGCACGACGCAGATCGGTGGGCTACTCCTGAATAATAATCCTCTTCCAGGCACTGGCGGCACCATCACAAGTGCAGCCCCGGCTATTTTCGTGAATAACAGTGCTGCTGATGCTAGCAATCGTGTCTTTGGCGGGAGCCTCAGTGGAAACGTTTCCTTCTACAAAACCGGTAGTAACGCGTCAGGTATTACGACCTTCAGCTCTGCTCTGACTCACACTGGCTCTACTAATGTGCTCGCGGGTGGTGTGACTCTGCGTGACAATGGAGCGATCCTCAATAGCAGCGCAGTGAATGTGAAATTCGCCACTCTGACGCTTGATAATCAGGGCTTGGCAGGCAGCAGCGCTCGTATCGGCTCCAGTATTCCTCTGAACCTCAGTGGTGCTTCCTTTGTGGTCAATGGTCGCCAGTCCTTTGACACTCAGCAGCTCGGTCCGGTTTCGCTGGAGCAGGGCGTCTCCGCCATCACGATCAACGAGTTGGGGAGTGCGGCCACAGGAGGTTACACGCTCCAACTCGCCAACCTCAGCCGCAATGCGGCAGGTGGTGGCGTGGTCAATTTCACCACTGGCGGTGGATTGACTCTGGGAGGCCCTGCTTCTGGCACCTCTGCTCAAGGAAGCCAGCCCCTCATCTATCTTAGCCAAGTGAATGGATCCTCCTTCACCGCGGCCAACATGGTGAATAACATCATCGGTGGATGGGCCGTGGTGAATGGATCTGAATTCGCCACTTACCGAGATGATCGTGGAGTCAGCTACCTGAGCAATGCAGGCTTTCCTGGCTACAATGGCACGGACTTGAGCGCCGCTGGCACGCAGGCTACTTGGAACATCAATGACGGCAGCAGCCGCACTCTCACCACGAGTAAAACCGTCAATTCCATCCGCAATGCACCTGGCGGGGGGCAGACGATCACTCTTGGCACAGGCACCAATCCGATCACCCTCACGATTGCCAGTGGCGGTCTGATTACCAATGCAAACCAAGCTATTGCTTACACGCCTGGCGTTGCTGGCTCTGCCCTGACCTCTGGCAGCCCAGATCTCTACGTCTGGGTGAATCAGAACACGACGACTATAAATTCGAAAATCAATGGCAGCATCGGCCTAGTGAAATCTGGCCCTGGTTCACTCAATTTGAACGCGCAGGTCAATCTTTCCGCCACAACTACCAGCGGCAGCAGCACCATCACAGTTAGTAGCACCAATGGTCTAGCCATCGGCCAATCCGTCAGTGGCACCAATATCCCAGCTGGGTCAACCATCGCGAGCATTGTGAGCCCCACGCAGTTCACGATCTCTCAAAATGCCACCGCCAGTGGTGGTGTAACTGCGACGGTGAATCTACCCGCCACAGGTGTTCAATGGCAGTCCAACAACACGGCCGCCACCACGACTAGTAGCCCAGTAGTCGCACTCGCAGATACCACAGGTCTCACCATTGGAATGCCGATCGCTGGAGCGGGTATCCCACCTGGGACCACCATAAGTTCCATCGATAGCGCGACGCAGATCACCCTTTCTCAAAATGCTACAGCAAACGCCACTGGCGTGACCGTGAGTTTCAATACAGGAAGTACCTTTGCCAACTCCAACACCTACACGGGAACCACGATCATCAACCAGGGCACGGTGAACCTCAATTCACCTTCGGCAGGGTTGGTGCTTATCCCCGGAGACATCGTGATCAATGGAGCGACCTCTAGCCCTGGCATCCTCACGGAAAACCTCCGTGGAGGACAGATCGCCTCTGGAGTCAATGTCACCATCAATGGAAACGGAACCTTTAATGCCTTCGTAGGTCCACGTACCCTCTCAAGCCTCTCACTGAACGCTACGGGTGGTACGGCAGCGCCAGCCATCAACTTCAATACACTTTCACAAACGGGTGTCACGGTGCCCAATTCTGGCAACACCTACACCGTGGCATCTACGGATGGACTCTTTGTCGGCCAATATGTCGGTGGTAGTGGGAACATCCCAGTGGGAACCAAAATTACTGACATCAACGTTGCCACTAAGACGGTGACAATTAGCAACGCCCTCACCGGAAGCGGCGCCGCCACCAACCAGACGCTAAATTATTTCGGAGGTGGTTCCATCAATTTGACAGCGGCCAATGCGCTCAATGCCATTTCTGATAATGTCGCGACTCCTCCGGTCATCTCCGGCGGCACGCTGCAACTGAGCAATGCTGCTCCCGTCATCAATGTGTCTGGTATCGCCCCGGTGGGACTCATTGTAAATTCCGTCATCACCTCCGCAGGCGGGAATGTCACTAAAACGGGTAATGGCTCCATCATGATTGGTGGGAGCAATACCTTCAATACCGGCTTCACCCTGAATGAAGGCACCGTGATCCTATCCTCTCCATCGAATGGTGCCATCAGCGGCCCTCTTGGAACTGGCGCATTGACCGTAAATGGAGGCACACTCATGGGCGCTGCATCATCGACGATTAGTTCCACGACAGTCAATACCAGCCCTTACATGACTGTTTCTGGCGGCACCAGCCTGCTAGTGCCAGGAATGACGGTGACTGGCACCAATGTGCAGGCCGGTTCTACAATCCTGGAAATCATCAGTCCGACCCAAATCAAACTCTCTGCCAATGCGACAGGTAACGGCACCAACAACATGACCTATGCTCCTGCGACGCTGGCTCTTTCAAATGCAGTAGCTCTAAACGGTGATCTGACCTTCGGTGGCACGACGGCAGCAAATAGCTTGCGTCTTGATGGCGTATTTACCCTGGCTGCCGGCCAGCGCAGCATCAGCGTTCTCAATCCTCAAGTCACAGCCACCTTGGCGGGGCAGGTGACTGGCCCGGGTGGGCTCACAAAGGCTGGTAATGGCACTCTGATTCTCAGTAACCCAAGCACGGTGAATCTGAACAACTATAGTGGCCCCACACAGGTGCTGGGTGGCCTACTCAAGATGGGAGTGGCCAATGCGCTGCCCGCTACGACGGCCCTCACCGTCGGACCTGGTGCCACACTCGATCTCGCAGGTCGTGCACTCACCGTCGGCTCGCTCACCGGCCCCACGGCTACCACGGGTGGTATGATCACCAATAGCTCCGGCTCTGCCACTCTGACCGTCGGTGATACTACGAGCACCACATACGCTGGACTCATTACCAACAGCACTAGTCCATTGGCGCTAACAAAAGTGGGTAGTGGTACGCTGACGCTGCCAGGAGTGAATACCTACACTGGTATCACCACCATCAATAATGGCGTCATCAGCATTGGAGTGATGAGTAGTTCCACCCGTGCGGGTGGTATTGGCATCGCGGCTGCCTCCGCTACCAACTTGGTCATCAGCAATGGCACTCTTCGCTATACAGGTGCTGCTACCAGCACTGATAAAAGCTTCACCATTCAGGGTGCTACCGCCTCCAGCGCTACGATTGATGCTTCTGGCACGGGTGCCCTGACAATGACGGCTGGTGGACTATCATATGGCACCACCAATCTATCCCGTAACCTGATTTTGACTGGTTCTTCACCCTCTGGTGTTGTGAACCTCTTCGCTCCCGTCTTGGCAAACAACGGTACCGCAGTCAATTCGCTCACCAAAAACGGCACCAATACATGGGCCATTTCTGGTACTCACTCCTACACTGGAACGACTTCTGTGAACGAGGGCACCTTGCTCCTTCGCCGGATGAATGTTGCGGGCACCACGGCCACTGGCTCGCTGAACAATACTGCCATCACTGTCGCCAATGGAGCTACACTCGGAGTGCTGATGGGTACTGGCACAAACAATTCATACACCGCTGGACTGGTTTCAACCGCCACGGCTGGCTCAACCCTCAATCTACTCGCTGGTAGCACCTTCAACCTCACTGGCGACGGAGTCACAGGTAATTTTAATCTGCAACAAGGTAGCTCCGTGACAACAGGCATGACGATTGCTTCTAGCCCCGGTAGCATTACTCGTTTGGGCTTCGATATTGGCGGCACCACTACCGCCACAGACAAAATCGTGGTCAGCCGTGGCGTGAATGTCACCAGCAGCCCTGTGCGTATCGCCATCAATGCCCTGACAGGCACTACCAACATCACTCCTGGCACCTACGACCTTATTACCTCTGGTACAGCACTCACGGGTGCCTCCAACTTCCAATTGGCCAATGACGTCATCGTTCTGAGCCCCACAGTGGCTTATAATTTAGTTCTCGGCTCCACCGCGGCCAAAGAGTTCCTCACCGTCAGCGCAGCAACGATCAATAACCTTTACTGGGATGGTAGTTCCAGCAATCTCTGGAACAACACGGCCAACTGGAGCGGTGAACTCGCTGGAACCACCACTCCAGGGGCCATCCCTGATGCCGTGGACAATGTTTACTTCACCATCACAGGAGGTGGTGCCAACCTAAGCACCGATCTGGGCCAGAACATCCGTGTTGGCAGCCTCAACTTCAATTCTGCGTCCACCTCCGCAGTTACCATTGGCGGTACCAGCAGCCTAACTATTAATGGCTCCCTCAACTCGGATGCCGGCTCTGCTGCACACGTGATCAATGCGCCAGTGACACTGGGCTCCAGTCAGCGCTGGACCATCAATAGCAGTCTGCTCACGGTCAACGGCGTGATTAGTGACAATAGCAACCTCTTTGGCCTCACTAAAGCAGGCACAGGAGAGCTAGTGCTCACTGGAGCGAATACCTTCTCTGGCAACACCGTGGTGGAAGCCGGAGTACTCAGTGTAAGCAATATTCAGAATGGGGGTGTCGCCAGCGGCGTTGGTATGTCTTCCGCTAGCGCTTCCAGCATCCTTCTCAGCGGCGGCACGCTGCGCTATACCGGCACCGGAACCACCACGGACCGCCTCTTCTCGGTCGCGATCGCAGGAGGCACCTTGGACGCCTCTGGCTCCGGTGCCCTTGTATTCAACAATACGGGTGTGATCGGCCAACCCGATGTCCCTGAGCGTGCTGGTGATCGGATCGAAGGAAGTGCAGATATTAATAATCTGACAAGTACGGCAGACCTCGTCGTAGGCATGTCAGTCAGTGGCGAAGGGATTCCTCCTGGAACCACGATCACTGCCATCAATTCTGCCACTTCGATTACTCTCTCTGCCCCGGCTGCCTTGGCGTCTTCTGAAGCTGTCGCATTCGGTACGCCGCGCACTCTTACTCTCGCTGGTACCAATATGGGGGACAATACACTATCCCCCGCTCTCACCGGAGCGCTCGACCTCGTCAAAACAGGCCCAGGCAACTGGATCTTGGCGGGAGAAAACACCTATGTCGGTAGCACAAGCATCGAGCAAGGCTCACTCACCGTAAGCTCTATCAACAGTACTTCTTCTCCCTTGCCTTCTTCCAGCCTCGGAGTGCCCGCCAATGCTACAGAGGCCATCATCTCTCTAGGCAGCGGCTCTCTCACTGGTGGACTCATTTACACTGGCCTAGGTGAAACGACTGATCGCGCCTTCTCCCTTACGGGAACAACCGGTGGTGGCTATATCAAGTCCTCTGGCACTGGCGGACTCGTGATCACGAGCAACCTGATCGCTGCTGGAGCTGGAGCCAAGACATTCGAACTCGGTGGCAGCAATACAGGATACAATGCCTTCCAAGGCATCATCTCAGACAACAGCTCCGTGAACACCACCTCCCTCCTGAAGACTGGAGCAGGGACATGGTACATCGAAGCTGCAAACACCTACACTGGCAGCACGAACATTCAGGATGGAACACTCGTAGCATCCTCCCTCAATCGGGTAAGTGGTGGCACGGCTTCTAGCAGCCTCGGGGCACCGACCACCATCAGCACCGGAACCATTGGATTGGGGTCTGGCACGACCACCGGCACTCTGCGCTATGTCGGTCCAGGAGAAAGCACCGACCGCGTCATCAACCTCGCTGGCACCACGGGTGGCGGCATTATCGACTCCTCTGGTTCTGGAGCGTTGGTGTTCGAGTCTGGAGTCACGGCCACTGGAGCCGGAGCAAAGACCCTCACTCTGACTGGCAGCAATACCGCAGTGAACCGTATCAATGGCGTTATCGGTGATAATTCTGCTCTGAATCCCACTTCGCTTGTCAAAGCAGGTGACGGCACTTGGCTCCTTGCAGGAGTCAATACCTACACCGGCTCTACCACGATTAATGGGGGCCAGTTACAGGTCGGTATCGCGGGAGTCGGTCGCACGGGTTCTGGCCCGCTGACTGTCAATGCAGGCACCCTTTCTGGTAGTGGTCTCGTCAATGGTACGGCGAGTGTTACCAATCACGTCCTCGGTGCCGGCGGCACCCTGCAGCCCGGTGACAATGGTGGCACAAACATCGGAAATCTTTCCTTTAACGGAAATTTGGCCATCAGTGATGGTTCCAACCTGATTTTCCAGATCAGCTCTGCTACCGCCCGGGACACCAATGTGCTGCCAAACCTCGCCGCGGGCACTTATGATAGCCTAGGTGGTTACCGGGACAATCTGACAACTCTCGCTAACTGGAATGCCGCTCCGGTGCCTCTCGCCGCGCATGACACCATCAGTGTCGCTGGTGAGGTTTTCTTCGGTCAGGGAACCTTCACCGTGGTGGACAACGGTTACATCTCCAGCCTCACTGCCCGTCTTGCTCTGCCCGGTGGCACAACAAATGTGGTGGGTGATTATTTTGATCTAGGTGATTGGTTAGCCATTAACAGCGGATCCTCCTTCGATGCGGGTTCCAATTACCGCACAGGCGGCAGTGGCGGTGGCGGCCTAGTCCTACCAGAGCTGCCAGGTGGGCTCGTCTATGATGTCAGCCAATTTGCGGAGCACGGAATCATCGGTGTCGTTGTCACCCCGCCAGCGATTCCTGTCCGTATCAATAGCTACGCACTCGCTGGAAGTGGTTCATGGAGCCTCTCCACGAACTGGAGACCTTCCACAGTGCCAGGAACAGTGGCAGGTATCGCCAACCTGACCTCCAACATCACCTCCAACGCCATTGTCACGCTCGATGGCAATCGCACCAATGGTAAGATCATCATCGGCGATCAGAGCAACTCCAACTTCTTTACTATTGCCCGCGGCACCTCTGGTAGCCTCATCTTTGACAATGGTGCTTATGGCAATGCTCTCCTTAGCAAGACTCAGTCCAACAGTACCACGGTCGCTGTCGATGTCATCGCTGCACCAGTGCAGCTTACCTCTGGCCTCAATATCAATGTCAATACTGGCACCACGGCTCGCATGGACATCAGTGGAGCTATCTCCTCCACCACACCAGGATCACTTGTTGGCGTGACGGTGATGGGGGCCGGGCGTGTCAACTTTACTGGCACTACTGCCAACACTTACTTGGGTGACACGCGTGTTATCAATCGTGGTTTCGGCGACGCTACCAATCCCCAATTGGTTCTGGCAAAATCCCAGTCGAACTACACCGATAGTGCATCCTTCTCCACGACAAGCGGCAGCAACCTCGTAACCGTCACTGGCGATAGAACTACAGAAATCAATTCTGGAATGCGCATCTCCGGCATCTCCGCTGTGCCCACGACCTCTTACATCAGCAACGTGAAGTACAATCCAACGCTGAACCGCACGGAAATCACCCTTACATCCAACGCTACTGCCACTACCACATCTACTGGCACTTACGGCTCATTTGGGGCTATCGACCTCAAAACGACGTCTGGTAGTAATGTTGCCACAGTCTCCACCTCTGGTAATTTCACCAATCTGTTTACCACGGGTGCTCCGCTGGCGCTTAATACGAATCTTCCAGCGGGGGTGACCATCACTTCTGTCACCTACAATCCCCTGAATAACACCACTACTCTGGGACTCTCTGCGGCGGCGACAGGCTCGAACACCGCCAGCACACGTTATGGTACTTTTGCCAAGACGACGAGTGGCAGCAATATTGTGGATGTCTCCAGCACAGCCGGTTTCTACCCAGGCATGCCGCTAACGGGCAATAGCAATATTCCAGCGGGTGCAACAGTGGTCTCTGTCACCAGTGCTACTAGGTTCACTATGTCCGTGGCAGCCACTGGCACAGACACAGCAGCCAACACCATTTTTGGTTCCAACGTGGCTAATGGTGCTATCGCAGGCAATCTTATCATCGGTAATATGAGCCTGGGCGGAACTGGTACTGCCATCGTTCACCAGGGCGGCAGCAATCAGATCGCTGATACCGCACTTGTCCGCTTTGATGCAGGTAACGGCTTTGCCAGCACAGGAAACAACGGCAACAACGCCTATTGGAAGCTCATGGGATATGATGAAACCGTGCGCGGTATCTCTGACTTCACCGCCAGTGGTGTCATCGAAAACACCGAAGGAGAATCCATCGCCTACTCTAGCACGCTTACACTCGCTACTTCCGGCCCACAAACTAGCTTCAACGGCTTCCTACGCAATCGGGCCAACAATAACGGCACCGGTATCCTTAACCTCGCCGTCACCGGTACTGGCAATCAGGAACTTGCGCTCGGCAACATCAACTACACTGGTTCCACAACCATTAGTTCTGGCGCTCGTCTCACGCTTCGTAATACCACCAACTTTGGTAGCTCAGTGATCAACAATGGAACCCTCGGGCTCCGATCCGATGGAACAAACGTGAACTTCAATAAGATTGTCACTGGCACTGGTAACGTGGTCCGTGATGGTGGCAGTGGCACGATTACCCTCGGCATCCCCAACCAAGCTGCGAACGTCACCAGTGGTAGCAATGTTGTAACAGTCGGCACCACGGCCGGTCTTACTGTCGGAATGCCCGTAAGTGGCACTGGCATTGCTGCTGGCGCAACGATTGCCAGCATCCTCAATGGTACGCAGTATACACTTTCTGCCAATGCAACAGCGACCATCGGCACCACGGCTACGTATAACGGCCTGCTGCAAATCGGTGGCGCTACCATGGACACAGCATCCAAGATTGTGACACTTGCCTCCACGACTGGCCTGAGCGTCGGTATGGCAGTGAGTGGCCCAGGTATCCAAAGTGGCACGGTGATTACGAGCATCAATTCGGGCACTCACTAGATCACGCTTTCTGCCAACCCCGCTGCGACCACAAGCGGCCAAAACCTGTCGTTCGGCAGTGTGGTCAATTACGGTGGTGGCTTCTCCGTGATCGATGGCGGCGTGACCATTTTCAGTGTCCCATCTAGCATCGGTGGCAGTGGATTGGTGGTCAAAGGTCTGGAAAACCTAACCACGGTGAACGTCCCTCAAGCCATGAACATCACCGCTGGTGGTATTACCGTTAAAGGCACCGGAGAAAGTACGATCAATGGGGCCAGTCTGAATTTGAGTGGTGTGGCTTCAGTCACTGGGCCCATCACCATCGCCGGAGGTGATCTAACCCTTTTTGGCAGAAATGGAGTCATCCGTGAGAACAGCACTGGTAGTATCCCCGTGATCCGAGTCACTGGTCACGGAAGCACGTCCGGCGGCAATCTTCTTCCTGGAATTGATATTCAAAATAGTGTCTCTGTTGATGGTGGTGGCCAGTTGGTGCATACCAGCAACGTCGCAAACCGCGTGCCGGACAACGTGCCGATCAGCCTCAATGCCGGACGCATCACGTACACGAATTTCGGTGTGGCTGGACAGGCAAGCAGTATCAATTTCTCTGAGACACTGGGTCCCGTGACGCTGGAGGGTGGCTCAAACTATATCGATAACTCCATGTTCAATGCCAATTCATCCCTTTTGAAGCTCTCCTCCCTGAGCCGTCAGGCTGGATCCACGGTTCTTTTTGATTCGTCAAATGGTGCGGTCATCCGAGTCAGTGGAGCAGCTAATACCAATGGCATTCTAGGAGGATGGGCCGTGCAATTAGCGGCGGGTGGTCTTTACGAGTGGGCGACGGTTGATGGTAGTGTGGGGAATGAAGGTAACATCATCCCGCTGACCAGTTATGTCACTGGTGCTTCAGGTTGGATTTCTACGAATAATGTCAAGATCACTTCGAACTACACGATTAACGGCAATACGATCAATTCGATCAACTTCCAAAACACTGGAGCCAATACCCTTTCTATCAGTGGTGGCAATGCTCTGGCCATCAACAGTGGTGGACTTCTTTCCTCCCGTGCAGGACATGTGATCAATGGAAATGGCATTCTTACCGCTGGAGCAGGCGGTGGTTATTCACTTAATGCGATCGTTGCTAACAGTGTTTTGAGTATCAATAGCGTCATCGCCAATAGTGGTGCGAACGCAGTGTCACTCGTGAAGAGTGGTGGTGGCACACTTTCTCTAAGCCCCACCAGTAATCGCAGCACAAACTACACATCGGGCAATCCCGTGGTGACTGTGAATGCTGGAGTGAGCAATCTTTACGTTGGTGCGGCGGTGTCTGGTGGCAGTATCCCTGCGGGCACCTACATCACCGCTATCGACCCCGCGACGAATCAGGTCACTCTCTCCCGCGCTCCATCTTCATTGGGTGCCAATGTGGGCATTAACTATGGCGTCTCAAACATCTTCACAGGCAAAGTTTATCTAAACGAAGGCACGTTGGAAATTAGCCGTGAGAATGCCCTGGGGGCCAATCCTGGTGCCTTTACGGCAGATCAGCTCTATCTGAGTGGTGGCCGTCTGCGTGTGACGCAGAGTTTCTCTTTCGATGATAGCAACCGGGGTATCACCATCGGTGCGACAGACGGATTTATCTCTGTAGTTGATGGGCGTAAGCTCACCATGGGAGCCACAAATACCATTGATGGTCGCCTGGGCCGTCTCATCTTCGCAGCTGATTCAGTTAATAGGGGCGTGCTCGAGATCGCTGGAAATAATGACCTCTCTGGTGGCCTAGAAACAAGTGGTGGTCTCACCACGTTAACAAACAACTACAGCACCACCTATACGGAGGGTGGCACCACTCTACAGTTACAGCCAGGTGTCGTCGGAGCTCTGGAAGTCGGCTCTACCGTCAGTAGCGTAGATGGATTTGGTATCGTTAGCGGAAGTGTCATCACCGCAATCGATCTGGCCAATAACCAAGTCACCATCTCGAAGCCCGTCACAGCTGATTCTGGCACGGCTGGCGTCAATTTGACCTATGGCGGCTTTAACGCCATGCGTTTAACGGGGGATAACACGATCGGCTACATCCGTGTGCTTGGCTCCATGGTTGACCTTCAGGGGAACAATACACTTTTGGAAGACATCCTGGTCAATTCGGGCACGCTGAAGCTTGGAAACCTGGGAAGTGGCACCAATGAATTCTCAGGCGTCTTGCGGCTTACCAGTGGAAATGTGGAATTCCACAGTGACACAGCGTTGACCTCCGCCACAGGGTATGCACTTTCAATGAACGGCGGTGTGGTCAATTTGAATGGGTATAGCACCACGGTGAACTCGCTCTCAGGAAATGGCACGATTACCAATAATGGTTCTGGTGCATCAACACTCACCGTCAATTCGGAAAGCAGCTTCAATTTCGCCGGTGCGCTCCGTGATACAGCTTCGACGAGTGGTGGCACACTTTCGGTTGTTAAAGAGGGGTCTGGAGTTCTGGGACTCACAGCTGCCAATAACTTCTACACCGGCCCTACCATCATTCGCGGTGGCGTGATTAATGTGAATAACTACGATTCAGGCAGTTTCCCCAGTGGTATCGGTGCCTCCTCCAAAAATCCATCCAACCTTGTGATGGATGGTGGCGGTCTGCGCTTCGTGAGCTCGGAAACTGCTTTGAGCGATCGTTCTTTTACTCTAGGCACCGGAGCAAATGCGGGTGGGATATACGCGGATGGCACCCGTCTCGGGGCGGTGATGCGTGTAGGCTACAATAGCAACAATCTTTCAGCGCCTGTGGCGTTCACTGGCATTGGAGATCGCACGCTCACTCTTGGTGGGGCAAATCGTGGAGAAAATATTTTTGACCTCGCTTTGGGCGATGGAATCGGTGGTTCCACCTCTCTGACAAAGACCGGCATAGGCTTGTGGAATCTCACTTCTGCTAATTCATATTCTGGGGAGACGATGGTTCTAGCAGGTACGCTGGCCGCAACAGTCGATGGGGCTTTCGGACAACTTGGTGGAGCGGGTGTGGTAGTCGCTGGTGGAGCCAATGGCTCTGCACTAGGTGGACTTAATGCTACGCTTGATCTGAGGAATGTGAACTACAATACTCTCGAGCAGCTTACTTTGGCTGGCGGCACCTTGGCCACTAGCACTGGAAATAGTTCTTGGGCTGGTTCAGTGCTCGTAAGTGCTAACTCAAACATCCTCGTGGAACAGGGATCGAAGCTCACCCTCACTGGTAGTTTTGCAGGTGGCGGAACCATCACTCAATTGGGTGAGGGCAGGCTGGTTCTCGCAGGCGTTACGGAAACCACTACGCGCAACAATTCCCCCACCACCTTCGTCCCGAGCCACACTGTCCAGGCGGGTACTTTGGAGCTGAACTACACGACAAACAATTCATCCAAGCTCTCCGATGTGGCTGCTCTAGTGCTCGGCGGTAGCAGACTTGGTGGTGCATTGGAACTGGTAGGTGGTAACCATGTTGAAATCGTTTCCGGCGTCACGGTGGCTGCTGGTGACAACAGCATCAGTCGTCCAAGCGGCACCTCCATCCTGCGTATGAACGGCATTTCAGTCCAAGCTAGTGGTAGCATCGACTTTAGTGCCAACGACATCGCCAGCACGGATACCAATAATGTGAACGGCATCCTTGGTGGCTGGGCTACAATCAATAAGAGCGACTGGGCGATGAAAAGCACCTACGATGAAGCAATTCTTGATACTGGAGTAACTACCGGTCAGGATAAGCTCATTCGTGCCTTTAATAATTATACCGATAGCAGCGTTCTCAATGATTGGGCCTATCCCACGATCGACAATAGTGGAGCCAACATGAATATCATCGGCCCTAGCACCCAGGAGAACCGCAGCCCGAACACGCTCCGCTTTGCGACGCAGAATGCCGCCGCTAACAACATGACCATCAACTTGGTGGGCACCAACACACTTCAAAGTGGTGCCATCCTAGTCTCCCCTACTATGGGTGGAGACTCCGCAATCCTGGGTGGTCTGGGCAGCATTACCGCAGGTGCGGGCGTCAATTCTGACCTCAAAATCTACCAAAATAACACGGCTGCTCCGATGGTCATCTCTGCCACCATCGCGAACCTTGCCCCTGCACCGGTAACAACTAGCTTTGCGAGTGGTACAACCTCGATCACAGGTGTAAATATTGCCAATTTGGCCCCAGGGCTGGCTGTGACAGGCACCGGTATCGCCACAAACACAACGATCAGCTCCATTACGGTGACTGATCCAGTGAATGGAATCGGCACGATCACTCTTAGTGCTGCCACGAATGCCACTGGCACAAGCCTCAACTTCACCCCGGTTTCAAATGGTCTTGACAAGAGCGGTCCCGGCAATCTCATCCTGACCGGGGCCAATACTTACACGGGAATTACGACCTTGAATGAGGGGGTGCTCACCGTGAAAAATCTCTCGGTCGAAGGTTTTGCCACCAATAGCGTCCTGAGCACCATCCGTGTTTCTACTGGCCGCACTGCGACTGTGGATGACACCACGGGGCTCACTTTTGGTCAGCTCGTTACAGGTAGCGGTCTGCCCGCAGTGACGACGCAGGCTACCACTGCTGCCTCGGGATCGACCACGCTCAGTGTAGGCTCTACTGCGGGTCTGCTCGTCGGTAGCCCCGTCACTGGCCCTGGCGTCCTTCCCGGAACGGTCATCACAGGCATCATTAATGGCACGCAGTTGCAAATCAATAATCCGACCTCTGCCTCCATCGGAGGTAGCCTGAGCTACGGTGGTGCCACCATCGCCTCCATCGGGGCGAATAACACCATCACGCTGACTACGGGTAGCACTCTCTCTACCACACAAGGCCTCACATATTCGTATGGATCTGTGACTCCAGTGCTCAATGGAACTCTGACTTCCACAACGACAAACAACAGCACCACTGTCACTGTTCTCTCCACGGCGGGTCTCTCACCTGGACAGCCTGTTTCAGGCGCCGGCATTCCTTCCGGAGCAGTCATCGAAACGATTATCGATGGCACCCGGTTCACAATGAACATCGATGCGAACGCATCTGGCACCAATGCGCTCACCTATGGCACATACACACCATTCAATGGCTCCCTGACTACGACGACAACCAGTGCCTCCCGCGTCGTGATGGCCAGTACGGCTGGTCTGACACTCGGCCAGACGGTCAGCGGCAACGGTATCCCTGCTGGTGCGACTATCGTGCGTATCGTGGACGAACATAATGTGGACCTCAGTCTGCCAGTCCTCAGCGCGGGCACGGATAATGCCACGTATTCCGCCAACGTAAATTTGGGCGGCACACAGACAGCGACGACAGTCGTGGGTAGCGCTACGCTGACTCTCTCTGCTCCACTTACAGGTGTGGCGCTCGGTCAAAAAATCACCGGCCCTGGCATTCCTGCTGGAGCCACGATTGAAGCCATCAATAGCCCCACAGAGATCATTCTCTCCTCTCCCGCAATCGTATCCGGAACTGGCTTGATGACTTTTGCTGACCAGACTAGCAACATAGGTGCCTCACGCAATGCTGCAGCCAATTTGGTCTTCAACAGCGGCGTATTCCAATACAACGGCACGAGCGCCGTTACAGATCGCGGCTTCACAGTCAACTCCGATGCCTATCTTGATATCGGAAACCCTCATACGCATCTCGTCATGGCTGGTAATTTTACCACGCCTTCCGCTGAAGATGATTACAGCATCTACAAGCTTGGTGGTGGCACGCTCGAGCTTCGTGGCGCTATTACACCCAATTCAGGTAGCTATGGCATTGCGAGCCTACATGTGCTCGATGGCACCCTTCGACTCAATCCAACGTTCAATGACCAATTTGTGCGCAGTGATGTGGGCTCATTGACCGTGGGCGGGGGGCTTTGGAAATTTATGGAGCGAATGATCGTAGTACCTCTCAGACAATGCTCGGCTCGTTACGAGTTACAGAGGGTGCATCGGAAATCAAAGTGACGAACCAGGGCACCTTCAATACGGTTCTCAATCTTCAGGACAGATTTGCTCCATCAAAGGTGTTCTTCGACAAAGCGAGCACGGTGCTTTTTAATGAAAATCATTCCGGTGAAGGTGGTTTCGCTGCCATTACCCTCGCCGGTCAATTCGGCGTAGATGTGCAGGTGGTACTGCCTCGCGCCACTTACAAGACATCGACAGATAATTATACTCCTGGGGTCAACTACTTTGCCTTCGTGGATGCCTCTGGTTACAATGTTGTCGCCTCGGACAACATCTCGATCGGTGGCACTAACGCTCACACGACCCAGGGGAATATTGCATTGTGGCAGCCTTACATGGAGGTTACGGATGGAGCTTTGAGCATTGACGCCTTCCGTGGAAATACGGCCTCAGGGGCCTCTGCCAGCACAATCCGCTTGTACAATAGCGATTTCTCTCGCTCAGCAGCCTTCACCGCCGGTAGCGCCACAGTTTCCGACATTGAAACAGATGGGCTCGTTGTCGGTCAGACTGTGCGCGGCGAGCTGAATATCCTCGATCCATCCATTACCTACACAATCCTCTCGATTGATCCGGTGAACGACACGGTGACGTTGAGCAGTCCTGCTTTACAGAGTTCTACCACAAAGAGACTCTATGCGTCTGCCCTCTCCCGCGCAGGCACCTTCGCTGCAAACAGCAACGTCGTCACAGGAGTCGATACCACTGGGCTAGAGGCAGGCATGATGGTCAGCACCACAGCCACCGCTCTGAATCCTGCTCAGACTTACACCATCGTGTCAGTCGATTCTACCAGTGGCAGTATTACCCTCAGTGGCAATGCTCTTTTCGCAGCTAGTGGTGCCTCTCTCCAAATTGACATACTCAATCGGAGCACGGTGAATATCACAGACACTCTCACTCTTACCAATGGCGCTATTCTCCAGACCACCCACGCCGGTCTGCATAACAACTCCTTCATTGGCGGCACACTCACTAGCGGTCTGAATAATTCCGACGGTGCCACCGCTGATCTGATCATCCATAACTGGAACCCCGCTCGCCCTCTCACCATTCAGTCAACGATCGCTGATAATGCCTCATCCGTTCGTGCCGTGAATCTGGTGCATACCGGAGATGGTACTACGGTGCTGGCAGGTGCCAATACCTACACAGGAAACACTTATCTCCAGGGTGGTGTCTTGAGGCTAGAATCCGCAGTCTCCCTCCCTTCAGACACCAGTGTCCGCCTTGATGGCGGTGTTCTCGGCATCAATACCATGTCAGCCACAGGACAGATCACGACCTTCAACCGTTCTTTGGGCACAGGTCCTGGACAAGTGAGCTGGACTAGTAGCGGTGGTTTTGCGGCCTATGGAGTGGACCGTACGGTGAACTTGGGTGGCAGCACCCCGGCTGCGACGCTGACATGGGGCTCTGGAGGCTTCGTGCCGGACAATGATCGTCTCATCCTCGGTGCGCAGGATGCAGATAAGACTCTGATTTTTGCCAACAGCATCGATCTCGGACGGAAATGCCGCATGGTCGATGTGATCTCAGGCCTTGGTGCACCTGGTACGGCTGATGCACGTATCACGGGCACCCTTACAAGTGATGGTGGCACCTTCATCAAGGTCGGCCTTGGCGTGTTGGAACTTCAGGCCAACAATACTGCACATACTGGCGGCTACGTGCTCGCTGAGGGCACTCTCGTGAGTCGGCAGAGTAACGCCTTTGGCGTTTCCCCGATTTCGGTAGCGACCACCACAGACACTCGCGCGACAGATGGAGCTACCGTATTGGAATTCCGTCCTACTGTTTCAGGTGTCATCTACAGCAACAACCTCACCTTTGGTTCAGCGAACCATGATGGAGTCAGTGTTCTACAGACGAATTTGAACGGCGCAACGTTCTCTGGTGATATCGCACTAGATCGCCCCGGTGGCAGGAATGTCCTGATGCAGACGGCCTCCACAAGCACCGTGAATCTGAGTGGCCTTGTGTCTGGCACAGGTGGCCTTACCATCAATGGTGGTGGCACTGTGGATCCAACCAATGCCGTCAACACCTTCGGCACCCTGACTGGTGCTTCTGGTGCAGCGGTCGATGGTGCTGTCATCATCCGCAATGGCACCCTGAGCCTTTCCACTCCCGGTGCGATTCCGACCACTGCGGTGCTGGAGATGGGCGATTCTGTTTCCGTCCTGTCCAGTGTGGCTTATGCGACGAATGGAGCTTCTGTTTTGGGTGTTGATCGTGACGGCGTCACTTACGCTGCGAACAATTCAGGAGCACTTGGAGGCGTGTTTGTCTCTGATAGCAACGGAGTCACCGTTTCCGATACGCCTCAAAGCGGCACTGGTGGTTTCTACAACCTCAGCAGCTCTCTCTTCGGTGTCACCTTCACCACGTCAAATATTGGCACTCGTATACTCGTCAAAGATGAGATCAACAACCCCGAGCGCAATGGCATTTACCAAATCACTCAGTTCAATGCGGATGGCACCATGAATCTCGGTCGCGTGACCGATTTCAATAGCTCAACCAATATGCTCTATGGATCGCAGGTGACTGTGACAGGCGGTGCTGCTGCTGGCACCTACTTCATGGCGGCTCCCTCTGTCACCAGCCCCAGCGCTGCTGGCACGGATCCTGTCCACTGGCTGGCAGATGCTACCGTGCAGAATGTGCGTCTTAGCGTCGCTTCCGGTGTGACCTCAGTGCCACAGGCAATCGACATCAATGGCAATGGCACTCTCGCTGGCACCACCACCATCTCCTCTGCCACTCCTGTCACGCTCTCCGGCCCCATTACCCTGCAAAATCAATATGCACTCACTGCTGACACGGCTGAGACGCTGCGTGTGGAATCCACCGCCACTGGTGCAGGCATCAGCTTCACAGGTATCATTTCCGAAGCTGTGCCACAATCCGGCTCTAACGACGTGTTGAGTATTATGAAAGTCGGAACAGGCACGGCCACTCTCGCCGCAGCCAATACCTACTCTGGCGGTACGACTGTCAACCAAGGCAGCCTCTTTGTCACCAATACCTCTGGCTCTGGCACGGGACAGGGCTCTGTCACGGTGCTCTCTGAAGCTACACTCGGCGGCAATGGTATTATTGCCCCTGCAGCAGGTGCGGACATCAATGTCAACTCGGGGGCTTTCCTCAGTGTCGGCACGGAGGGTTCGCTCACGGCGGAGACGCTCCAGATCAGCCTGCAAAACGGCAGCGATCTCAATCTTGCAGGCACCCTCAAGCTCGACCTGCTTCTCAATCAGGCTGGAAATACGCTCCCAGAGAACGATTTATTCAAGCTCACCACCACGGGCACTCAGACGGTGAACCTTACTGGTGCTACCCTGAAGGTTTCAGAAATCAATGGGCTCTCCCCTTCCACCTTTGTGAGTGGAGACTCCTGGAAGATCATCGACTGGGGCACAGTGAACCCCATAGGCCAGTTTACCGGACTGACAGGAACAATGGTCAATGACCCCAGCTATCTACCAGATCTCAGCTCTATCGGCCAGATGTGGGATATCAGTGCTCTTTATACGACAGGTGTCATTTTCGTGGCTCCTGAGCCTTCGCGGGTACTGATGTTCCTGTTTGGCTTTCTCGCCTTGGGCTTCCGCCGTCGTCGCCCCTCAAAAAGGTAAAAATCTACAGAGATTGAGCATTTATGTGACCATGGCGTCAAATCCATCATGTAAATACATAATAAATGCCTTGATCATTTTTCGCCAATTTCATACGCTCGCCATTAATTCCGCCAATAATTCTTTTATTTCGTCCTCATGAAACTCGCAACACTCCTCCGTTTGGCTCGCCGTGATCGTGGCATGGCTCTAGTCATTGTCATTTCGGCATTGGCGCTGATTTCCATCCTGATCATCGCCATCTTCTCAGTGACTCGCCGTGAATACAAGGCCACGCAGAGTTTTGTGAATGCCCGCTCGGCCAAACAGCTCGGTGATATGGCTACCGCTATCGTCACCGCTCAGATCCAGAATGGGCACAATACGGTGACTGGTGCCACTGGACGCACCATTCATGCCACTCAGCCTGGCATGGTTCGTAAATACAATTCGGATGGGTCATTCAATTCCGCCTACAAGCTCTATTCGAGTACACAGATGAAGGTCATTGGTGGAGACGAGGCCGTCCTTCTATCGCCGCCACACGTCACTCCATCTGCCTGGAACACTCAGCCTGCACGTTATGTCGATCTGAATGAGCCCGTCATTCGCCCTGGTAGTGCTGCCGCGGATGGTGACAGCGCTGGCTATGCTGTTTACTTTCCGATCATTGATCCTCGTGCTTTCTATAATTCTGGTAGTGGTGGCCAAAATGCTGCCTCCAATGGTGCGCCAGGTACGACTCAGATCGAGGGTTTTTCTTACGATAAAAAAACGGCGGAGTCAGGTTCTGGTGCCTCTCAGGACTATTCGGCAAGGACTACCACACCAGACGCCGCAGCTAACGCCGGAGATGTCCGCCTCCCCATGCCTGTGGAGTGGATGTACGTGCTTCAGGATGGCACTATGGGCTCCTTGGATGATAATAATACCTTCATCTCCGCTGGTGCAGCCCCGACACCGCAAAATCCGATCGTCGGGCGCATCGCCTTCTGGACAGACGACGAGTCCTGCAAAATCAACATCAATACCGCTTCGGAGCCAACCTTCGCCGCCTCTCCCTTCTATTACCATGAGCGTGATATGCGCTGGGCTCACTATCCAGGTGCTACTGGTGAGTACCAGCGTTACCCTGGCCACCCCGCCACTGTTGCTTTGAGTGCCGTCCTCGCTCCCTACTACACTTTGGACCCCATGTCCCCCGCTGTTGACGGACTCACTCAGTCACAGGTCGTGGAGATCAAAGAGAATATTTACGAGCTGCTACCGAAAGTGCACACGGGGGCTCCCTCTCTGGTACCCGCCCCTTCGTCACGGATACATTCCTCAATGAGAGTCAGGCCGCAAACCTGCTAGATGTTTCCGCAGCCCAAGATGAGCGACTCTTTGCGAGCGTCGATGAGATGCTTTTCAAAGACAATGATTTCAATGCCACCAATGGCCGTGTCCCTGCACGCTTCCTCATGCCAACTGGAAAAGCCATGTTCGATCATGATACCATCGAGCGGTCACGCTTCTTCCTCAGTGCACACAGTCGCTCCCCAGAGTTTTCCATTCATGGCCTGCCCCGTCTTTGCATGTGGCCTGTGCCAGATGAATCGCTTGGCAATGACAAAAGGACGAGCTTTGATAACATGATCGCTCTCTGTGGTACCATTCGCAGCACCAGCTCAGGCGGGCTCGCTGGGGGCTCACGTACCTACTTTTTCCGGCGTGCCTTCTCGGAGCACGGCAGTCATGACGTCACCGGCAGTGCAGCCGGTTACCCCTCCTCAGACACCCTCGGGCGTAATCAACAGCTCCTCAATTACCTCTCCACAGTGCTTAGTGATCTCGAATTCCCTGCCACCTCCAAGCTAAGTCAGGGCTCCGCAGGCTCCTTTGCCAATAAATACGGTTCCAAGAATGCCAACCAGCTTGCTATCCAGTTCTTCGACTACATCCGCTCAACGAACCTCTACGATGGCATCCTCGCCCGGAAAAACGACGCTAATTCGAAGTGGAATTCGCACAATGGTGATATCAAAACAGTATTAAGCGCAAGCGGCGACCAAACAGCTGGGCGCTACCTTTTACGTGAAGATCTGGTAAGGACCAAGCATACCTATACATCCCCGCGGAATTCAAAACCCCCAAGATCTCTCAATAATATCAACTCTCAGTTGGGGGATAACAATGAACGAGCTTCAGCTCAAGATACGGTGCCTGGCCATGGCCAGGTCAGCCCTGCCAAATGGGTAGCTCCAGATGGCTCTACCTACAAGGGTTTCGGACGTATGTTCACTCTATCTGAAATCGGTTTCCAGTTCATCTGCACCGCAGATGGTTTGAATGATATTGCTGCAAGTGAAAGCCTTGCTAGCTTCACTGGAGAGTATAAAGGCGGCGGCACTGCCCGCCGTCTTGATCCTCAGGTGGATACGGCGACGGGTGGGGATCCAGATGTCGCACCTGCAAACGCTTATCCCACGATGAATGTGCAGTCCACCGGGGGTGGGTCAGTCTGGTATTCGAATTTCCCACCGCTGAGTGAAGATTTCATCGAAACAGCGATGACATGGTATGGCTGTGATGCGCAAACTCCAGAGCTCCATCCTTCCCGCCATCCTGCCTTTGATCCTAAAAATTGGAACATGACCTTGGCTCAAAACACTCCGCTCGGCCCCAATGAAAAGCGAGTTCAGGTGCTCCTGTTATTGGAGACTTTCTGCCCCAGTCTCGGATGGACTCAGTTTAACCCTGAGTGGACCATTGTCCTTGATGGAACCACGATCGGTCAAATCCAGGTCAACGATGTCAAAATCTTTGATACCCAGGGTCCCGTCCCTGTGAAGTCTTACGGTAACATCTATCGTTCCGAAAACGTGCACCCCGTTGGGGGTCATGCTGGGCCTTCTGCTATCGCAGGTAATCGCCATGTCCGCGGCATCAGCCAAGGTGGCGGCAAAGTCTTGTTGCCCAGTGATCCTAACTATGACACCAACGTTGCTAGCGTTCATAGTGCCCTCCAGAACTACCCTCTGGTGAGTGATTTCATCACTGTCCCACGAGACCAACCCATGAATATCACCTTTCCCGGTGAACCATTAAAAATACAAATTTATGACACGCATGACTGGCAAAATGCCAATCCAGTCCAGACCATTTACATTAAAATGGACGGGCTTGCATCCCAGGTGCCCACGCCGCACTTGGTCGGCTCTACCTCCCCTATCGGAAATGGCAATACAGTCAAGCAGGGCGGCCCTGGAAACCCCACCTACCGTGTCACTACGGATAGTTTTGGCCGCAAAACAAGTTGGCGTGCCTTTCATGGTCCTCACTACTGGTGCGGGAACTTTCGTGGTGCTCTAGGCGTATTAGATGGTAGGTTTAATCCTAATTATGGTAAAGCAGATGAGGGGGCGTGGCTGGCACAGCCGACTTTACAAGACTACACACCTTATGATAAAGATAAAGGTGATACACCCGAAAGGCAGGCCCTCCGTGGGCGCCTCGACAACAGAGTAGACGGCGTAGGTATTCCCGGTGAGAATTGGAAGCAAGTCCCAATCATCGCCGACTCTACTTCCGACGTTATCAGAAGCATCGTTCCGGCTGTCGGTGACTATCGCATCATCGCTGCCATGGATGAGGTTCCTCCCTCCATGTGGATGCCGCATCCGCACTGGAGGTCGGGTTGGGACAATCTCCGCCAAGCCCATAGCTTCACTGGTCACAAGGCTAACTACGAGCCTGGCGCTCTATTTGCCGTGCAAATGAATTCGGATACCGACTGGGAGAGCAATACCTATTCCAATATGTATGATAAAGACCTTCAGTTAGTAGGTGGAGCCCGTCACGACATCGACAAAAACGGCAACGTGATGGATAAACAAAGCGGTAATCACCCTGATTTCCCGCCAGATCGCGACTGGGCAATCGCGGCAAACGCATTCGGCGATTTTGATGCAGGAATCTCAGACTCTCGCAATGGTCCTTACATCAACAAGCCGGACGAAGGGAACTTCTTCGCCGCTGATCAAACGCTTCTCGGTGTTAAGAAATTTTTCCGCTCTAGTTACTTTTTTGAGACTTATGAAAACGCAGAAGATTGGCGAAGCGGCATCTATATGACTCCCAATCGCCTAGTATCATCTCCTGCTATGTTCGGCTCTCTGCCCACGGGTGTATGGGGAGCGGGTAACGGCCATCCGCAGACCATGTCGAACATTGAATACGCTCCTTGGCAGACACTGCTCTACCGCCCGCATGCGGCCGTTTCTAACATCAGTCCTCCATCACAAAGTACTCATCCTGGTGCCTACGATCCCGCGGACCACTACACCATGGACCTATTCTTTATGCCCGTCGTGGAACCCTACGCTATCAGCGAGCCACTCTCGACTGCTGGTCGTATCAATATGAACTACCAGATTATGCCGTTCACCCATATTCGGCGTGCCACCGGTATGCACGCTGTGTTGAAGGGTGAGTTTATCACGGCCATTCCCCTGGAAGATGCCAATGCAGCCAAAGAATTCGCCAAAGGGGGGGGGGATCAAGGCTGGGGTAGCATTCTCTTTACAAAAGAAAAAACTACTGGCAAATATTGGCACCGACATGTGGATGCCGCTTCCACGCTGCGGCAGTTCGATCTTCGGTTTAACCATCAGGCTGGCACCTCTGCCAACTCCCAGGGCCTATTTCGCTCCGCTACACAGATTTGTGAGTTACACCTGATGCCCAAAAGCTACTCAGGTGCCACCAGTGCCAACGTTGCAGACCTCCGTAATGCCAGTAATCAGAGTCAGTTCGACCAGGAAATGGACAACTTCTGGGGTGCTCACCGTGTCACGGGCGATAACGTGCGTGAGCGGGCTTATGCTAACGTTTATGCCAAACTGACCACCCGTAGCAATACCTTCCGCGTCCACGTCCGCTCACAGACCCTCCGCAAAGCGCGGTCTGTCGCTCCTAATACCTTTGATCCTGATAAAGATGCCGTTGTAGGCGAATACCGTGGCTCCTACCTCCTTGAGCGCTACATTGACCCTAATGATGCTTCTAGTATTCCTGATTATGCGGCATCTGGCGGGCCATTCATCGACGGCAAAATGCCATTGGACACCTACTACCGCTTCAAGGTCCTGGAATCGAAGCGTTTCGCTCCCTAACGCCTTCTTTCCCTTCACCCGATCATTCTTGTCGTCGTCATGAAAACATCCTTTCAGCATCCAGGTCGCACCATTCAGGGCTTTTCACTCGTAGAAGTCGCTCTCGCCGTCGCCATTGCGGCTCTGGGTATCATCACTTGCCTAGGGCTCTTGCCGGAAGGGCTGGAGATGTCGCGAAAAACTGCCCAATTAGCCTTTAACAGCAACATCTTGGAGCAAATCATCCGTGACGCGGAAAACGCGAGTTGGCCAGTGGTCAAACCAAAGCACGGACTAGGTGCCTACCCCATGGAGACCGATGGTGCCGCCGCAGGAGGAGGCCTCACGAGCTTCTATTACGATTCCCAGGGAGTGCAGGTCGATGAGGATTCCAAGCAGATAGCCTACGTTGCCCAGATTGATTTTAATCAGAACTGTGCAATGCCTGGATCTACGACGCCAGATGAGGGCTTTCTCGCGAGGCTGGTGATCAAAGTGGCTAACACTTCTAGTACCGATTTCGAGTTCGCTCCAGAGGGGGAAGGCATCAGTTATATTACCTATCATCATCTCATCGCCAAAACACGATAACACAAATTCCATGTCATACCATAAAACCAACCTCGCCTTGACTAGGCATCATCGAAAGGGCTTTACCCTTGTCGAACTCATGGTTTCCGTCGCCATTTTGGTGATTTTGATGCTCGTGGTGTCCAACTTTATCGGCCTCGTGCAGCGTACTTGGGTCCGTGCCAATTCAAACACATCGCAGTTTCGTGAGGCTCGCCTCGCCTTTGACATTCTCACCAAAAATATCGGTCAAGCCACTCTAAACACATACTGGCAGGCTGACACCGACATCTCTGGTGATGCGGGATTGGGCACCGTGATTTATAGTGCAGACAATTTTAAGCGCCAATCCGAGCTCCAATTCGTCTGTGGTCCCTCAGTAGGTGGTGCAGGGGCTATCTTTGCAGCTGGAGCAGCAACAACTTATCCTGGTCACGCCGTGTTCTTTCAGGCACCTTTGGGTATCACCAGCCTCGTGGCAACTCCTGAAAATGATACGACAGCGAATACTCAGGGCATGGTAAATCTGCTCTGTGGCCGCGGATACTGGGTAGAGTGGGGAACAGACTCTTTTTTTAGACCCGCCTTCCTCGCTCAAAAAAATGTCCCTGTCCGCTCACGTTTTCGCCTCATGGAATACAGCCCCACCGCTGAACAAAATAGGATCTATGACGAAGCTTTGCGCCCTATCACAGAAAACTCTAAACAATGGTTTCTCTCCACAGACCCTGACGGTGGTGACGCAAGGGAGCAGGGAGTCGAAACTGAGGGCGAAACAGTAGCGACACGAGCATTCACCCGGCCAGTGGCTGAAAACATTCTGACTCTCATCATCTCCCCGCAAACGCACAGCATAGGTGCTGGCACGACTCCGACGACTGCCATCGCGCCAAGCTATGCATACGATTCCACGGCCATCGTCGGTCCCACTGCCGCAAATCCGCAGGGCGCACAGCACCTGCTCCCACCTCTGCTCAAAGTCACCATGGTGGCATTGGATGCACGCGGCGGGGAAACCCTTTCAATCCCGAACAACCCTATCCGTGACAAACTTACTGACGGAATGGCAAACTTGTTCACCACTGCCACATCATACGAGGACGACCTCAATAATACACTCATCCCGTTGCTCAATGAGAACAAGATAGCCTATCGCGTCTTCACCACCACAATTGCACTCAAGCAGGCGCGGTGGAGCAAGTAATGATCCAATCGTTTTCTCCCTTATTACCTTTCAGGCTTATGCAAACACACTTTCAAAAAGGACTACGCAGTGCCTTCACCTTGATCGAGACTTTGGTCGTTGTTTCTATCATCGTGCTAATTTTGACGCTCACCGCGCCATCCCTGTTCAGCACCATGAAGTCCACCAAGCTTAGTTCAGCTGGTGATAGCGTGCTCGGATACCTATCCGAAGCGCAACAGATGGCGGTGACAAACAACATCCCCATCGAAGTCCGCTTCTTTAAGTATTCTACGCCGCTTTCCCCCACTCCAGCTTTCCGTTCCCTCCAGATGTTCAAAATTCGCACTGGAAACGAAGTGGGTGGTACATTCGTTGAAGGGCAGTCTAGCGGAGGTGGAGCCTTTCAGGAAAAAGAAGAAGCTGTGGGACAGCTTTTGAAGGTGCCCGAAGGCATCATCATCGTTCACGATAGCACCGATTTGACGCCCATATTTGGCGCTAATGACTTCCCTGATCAAAAAACTGGCGGCGGCTCCTATTCTGGCCAGCAAAACGCCACCTATAATGCCCTGCGATTCTTCCCAGACAGCAGTTGCCGAGTCCTCACCGCCACAGCTGATGCGGGACTTGTGCTCACCTATCCTGCACTTCCACAATCTTGCCTCACCTTAGCTGCTGACAATGGCCAACAGATCACTGTGGATAATCTGCCCAAAAATTTCTACACCATCCAGGTGGACCCGTACACTGGCAAACTGCGCACTTACCGCCCTGGACAGTATTGATCTGGTTCGATTTTTCGCATGACAGTCGCTAGAAGGCCGCTTACCTGCGACATGGGTGATCTACCTTCTCTCGCTTTAAGTTTCGACGACGTCCTCCTCCTCCCGGCGCACAGTGATGTATTGCCTGGGGAGGTCAATGTGAGCACCAAGCTGGCTGCCATCGGCCTCAATGTGCCCATCCTCTCCTCTGCTATGGATACCGTGACGGAGTCCGAGCTCGCCATCGCTCTCGCACGCGAAGGGGGACTCGGTGTCATCCACCGGAATATGCCCATTGATCAGCAGGCTGACCAAGTCGCACGCGTGAAGCGCAGTGAGAATACGGTCATCCAGAATCCGCACACAGCTACACCGGAAACTCGTCTCGGTGATCTGCATCGTCTCATGCATGAAAAGGGTGTTAGCGGTTTTCCCGTCGTCGAAAAGGATGGGAAACTTGTCGGCATGGTTACGAGTCGTGACCTCTGGTACATTGAGGACGAAAACACGCCTGTTTCCGCCGTCATGACCCCTTGCTCGCGCCTCGCCACAGGCACTCCGCAGACGAGCTTCGAGGACGCACTGAAAATCATCTACACGCATCGCATCGAGAAGCTCCCGCTCGTCGATGCCAATGGGAAGCTCGCTGGCCTCATCACCAAGCAGGACATCATCAAGCGCCAGACCTTTAAACAAGCTGCCAAGGACACCAATGGCCAGCTTCGCGTCGGTGCCGCAGTCGGTGTGGGGGATGATTGCATCGACCGTGGCAAAGCGCTCCTCGCCGCCGGTGCAGATGCCATTTTCATTGATGCTGCCACCGGCCATACCAGTCGCGTCATGAGCGTCATCGCTCGCTTGCGTGAAAACCTCGGCGCAGATGTGCCCATCGTTGCTGGAAATGTCGTCACCGCAGATGGAGCACGCGATTTGATGAAAGCTGGTGTCTCCGCCATCAAAGTCGGTGTTGGCCCAGGCTCTATCTGCACCACTCGCATCATCTCCGGCGTCGGCATGGCTCAGTTCAGTGCCGTCCAGGAGGTCGCAGAGGTTTGCAGACCCGCTGGCGTCACTGTGATCGCGGATGGCGGCATCCGGTATTCGGGCGATATCGTCAAGGCTCTCGCTGGAGGCGCAGATCTCGTCATGCTCGGCTCACTCCTCGCAGGTACCTCGGAAAGCCCTGGCAATATGGTCAAATGGCAGGGCCGTACCTTCAAGGAGTACCGCGGCATGGGTAGCCTCAAAGCCATGCGCAAAGGGGCAGGGGATCGCTATGGCCAGAACAGCTCTGGAAAGCTCGTCCCAGAAGGCGTTGAAGCTCGCGTACCCTTCAAAGGGCCTCTCGCAGACGTCGTCTTCCAGCTCATCGGTGGCCTGCGCAGTGGCATGGGCTATGTCGGGGCAAATACGCTCCCAGAGCTCCGAGCCAAAGCACGCTTTGTCCGCATCACAGCTGGTGGTCTCAAAGAAAGCCATCCGCATGATGTCGTCATCACCGAAGAGCCCGTGAACTACGAGCCGCATTGAGTCACGATAGTCGCTCTGATCTGCCCGTAAGCAGCGAGAATTCCTAGCTGCGCACGTTTGGATTCATATCCATGCGTCCGCTCATATTTCTTCTCGCTCTCTCCGTCGCACATGCTGAATGGCCTACCTACCTGCATGATGCCTCACGCGTCGGTGCCTCCTTGGAAAACTTGCCGCAGGGCATAAAACCAGCTTGGACTTTCACCTCGCCCTCTGCCCCGCAGATGGCTTGGGCTGGCGAGGACGGTCGCGTCATCGAGGGGCATGAGCTCTTCAATCGCATTCGCTTTGATGATGTGTTTCATGTCGCCATCAGCAAAGGCCACGTTTTCTTCGGTTCATCCGTCGATGGGCGTGTCATGTGCCGGGAGCTGGCCTCTGGAAAAGAAGTGTGGTCGTTTTTCACAAATGCGCCCGTGCGGCTCGCTCCGATGATCGCGGAGGGGAAGGTGTTTGTCGGCTCAGATGATGGGTATGCGTATTGCCTGGATGCAGCTAGCGGCAAAGTGGTGTGGAAGCTCCGCGCTGGTCCGCATGATGAGCGCATCCTCGCACGCGGTCGCATGGTCTCCCGTTGGCCGGTTCGTACAGGCATCCTGGTGGATGGCGGCACCGCGTATTTTGGCGCAGGCGTGTTTCCACATGAGAAGGTGTACCTCTACGCTGTTGAGGCTGCAACGGGTAAGGTCATTTGGAAAAACGATGCCATTTCAGAAAAAGACGCAGGCCGGAATGATCTCTCGCCGCAGGGCTACTTACTCGCGACAAAGGACATCCTCTTTGTGCCCTCTGGCCGGACGCTCGCGGCGTCGTTTGATCGGAAAACGGGCACCTACATCGCCAAACCGGAGCCCGGATGGCGTGGCGATGCTGGCGGGCAGATCGGCGGCACGCAGGCCTTCCTCGCGGATGATCAAATCTACTCCGTGGGCGAGCATCACATCCTCGCGCTCGATCAGCAAAAGCAGAAAAGCGGCTTCGGATGGTTCGCAGGCACGCAGATGACGCTCGCGGGCGATATGGGCTACATGGCGAATGGCAAAACAATCACCGCCGTGGATCGCCTCAAGCATGCGGACGGCACACGCATCCGTCACGGGCACGAAATGGCCATCGCGAAGATCAGCGTTGACTTGAAAAAGCATCCCGCCCTCGCAGAGGCGAAGAAGCTGCAAGCTGCCGAGTCCGCCGCACGCAAGGCACCGGGCGATCAAGCCCTCATCGCTGCGCTGGCCGCCATCGCGGCGAAATACGAGCCGCTGCGTGCGCAGTACAAAGCCAAGCAAGATGAGATCGCGAAACACAAGGCTGATCTCGCCATCGCAGCCGATGTGGGTGTGAAATGGACGCTCGAATCGCCGCATCAGTCGGCCCTGATCCTCGCGGGCAAATCATTGATCGCCGGTGGCAAAGATGAAGTGATCGTGATCGACACTGAAACGGGCAAAATCACCGCCAAGCTGGCGGTGGAAGGCGAAGCACGCGGTTTAGCCGTTTCGGAAGGTCACCTCGTCGTCAGCACGACGAAGGGCCGCGTGCATGTGTTTGGTGAAAAAGAAGGCTCAATGCCTTATCCGTCACAGAGCTTCATATCGGCCAAAGGTGAAGAGGCTGCGGCCATCTTGAAGCAAACCGGCGTCAAAAAGGGCTTTTGCCTGGTTTTGGGCGATGACGGATCTTTGGCCTATGAATTGGCGAAACAGAGCGAGTTGATCGTTTTCGGTGTGAACTCGGACGAGGCCAAGGTGGCCGCTGGAAGGCAAAATTTGCTCCAAACCGGCCTCTACGGCTCACGCGTCACGCTCGATCATCTCGACCTGGCGATGATTCCGTATTCGAGCTACTTCGCGAACCTCATCGTCGGTGAGCCGAGTGGTGTGCCAAAAGAGGTAGCTCGGCATTTGAAGCCGATCGGTGGCAAATTCTGCTTCGCGACGAATGCAGCGAGCGATGCCTGGCTAGCGGAGACAAAGCTCAGTGAAGAAAAAGCCACCATCGCGAAAGCGGACGGCTGGACGGTGCTCACGCGGGCGGCTTTGCCCGGTGCGAGCTCATGGTCGCATCAATACGGCAATGCAGCAAACACCAGCAGCACAGACGACAGGCGCATCAAGGGCGGCATGAGTGTCCTTTGGTATGGCGATCCCGGTCCTGGGCAGATGGTGAATCGTCACGACGGTGCAGTGGGGCCGATCTCGACGAACGGACGGCTCTTTGTGCAAGGTAACGAAAGCGTGATGGCCTACGATGCCTACAACGGCCAGTTTTTGTGGGAAACGAAGAACCCCGGCGCGATGCGCACCGGCGTGTACAATGCCCGCGAACCCGGCAACATGGCCGCGAGTGATGATCACCTCTTCATGCTCATGGAGGACGAGTGCATCCAATACGATGCCGCCACAGGCCAGATCGTGCGCACACTCAAAATCCCCGGCGCAGGCACCAAGAAGGGCCTGGAGTGGGGCTACATCGCCTACGCCGATGGTTTGCTCTATGGCACCGAGACGGAACGCGTCGAAAAGGCCAGCGAAGTGGCGCGGCGTGGCAAAAGTGCCTCGATTTCCACGGATCGACTGTTTGCCTTCGATGTGAAAACCGGAGCGCTGGCGTGGAGCTATCAGGGCAAGCACATCGCGCATACGACGGTAGCGATTGGAGATGGTAGCGTGTTTTTCATCGACGCCTCGCTCACACCGGAGCAGCGGAATTTGTTGCTGGCGGAGGATAAAACGGAACTCGCCAAACTCACCGGCAAAGAGCGTGAGCTGGCCGAGGACCGCATCAAAAACAACGACATGCGCATGGCCGTGGCCGTGGATGCGAAAACGGGCAAGCAACTGTGGGCGAAGCCGGTGGATGTGACAGATTGCAGCGAGATCGGCATCGGTGGCGGGGCTTTGACGCTTATGTATAGTAACGGCCACCTCGTGCTCGGCGGTGCGAACGCGAACGGGCACTACTGGGAGCAGTTTTTGAGCGGTGAATTCAAGCGCCGCCGCCTCGTCGTGCTGAACGCAGCGAAGGGAGACAAAGTGTGGGCAAAGGATGGCAACTACCGCCACCGCCCCGTCGTGATCGACAACGACATCATCGCCGAGCCATGGAGCTACGACCTCTACACCGGCAATCAAAAGACCCGCAAGCATCCCATCACTGGCGAAGAGACCGCATGGATGTTTGCGCGGCCTGGGCACCACTGCGGAGCCATTTCTGCCACGCCAAACATGATGTTCTTCCGCTCGAAGTTCACCGCGTTCTATGATCGCGACACGGACAGCGGCACGGAGCACTTCGCGGGGCATCGCCTCGGCTGCTGGATCAATACCATCCCCGCCAACGGCCTCGTCATGATCCCGGAGGCCAGCGCCGGCTGTGTGTGCCTCTTTTCTATCGCCAGCACCATCGTCTTCGAGCCGCGTGAGGACCGTATGAACTGGGGCGTGTATAGCGCCGATGGCGTCACATTGCCCGTGCAGCACATGGCGCTGAATCTCGGCGCTCCCGGCGACCGCCGCGATGCGCATGGCAAGCTCTGGCTCGGTTACCCACGTCCAGGCAGTCGTGCGGGCATCGATCTGCCGCTCGATTTCAAACCGCAGTATCTCAAAGGCGGCGGCGAGTATGCCTACAATGCGGAGAGCTTCACCATCGCCGGTCACGACACGCCCTGGATCTTCTCCAGCGGCCTGCGGGGCCTCACCAAGCTCGAAATCCCCGTTCAGGCCAAAAACGCCGCACCAGCCACCTACACCGTGAAACTCATGTTCGCCGCCCTCGAAGGCGATGTGGCCGGAAAACGCGTCTTCGACGTGAAACTCGGCGACAAGGTCGTCTTGAAGGCCTTTGACCCCGCCACACGAAAAGGCGCTGCCGTCGAAGTTTTCGAGCATGTGCCCGCCAGCGAGCTTTTGACTGTCGAACTCATCCCGGTGACCGGTGAACCAGTCATGAGTGGCATTGAAGTATTGAAATCGGATGCCAAAGAGATCATCCAGACTTCCGTGACTCGTTGAACCTAGATCACAGACTCATTTATCACCATGCGCCTTTGTTTGCTCCTTCTCGCCTTTTGTCCCTTGCTCGCTGTGAGTGCGGCGAGCCGCCCCAATGTGCTTTACATCCTCTGTGATGATTTACGGCCAGATGCACTGGGCTGCTATGGCTCGAAGCATGTGAAAACACCGCACATCGACCGCCTGGCCAAAGAAGGCGTGCGTTTTGCCAATACCTTCTGCACCACCTCCCTGTGCTCGCCCAGCCGCGCCAGCATCCTCAGCGGGCTGTATGCACACACGCATGGCGTCACGAATAACTTCACGGAGTATCCAGAGAGCATGCCCAGCTTCCCCGCCGTGCTGCATGACTCCGGCTACGCCACGTCCTACTTCGGCAAGTATCACATGGGTGAGGAAAATGACTCGCCGCGGCCTGGATTCGATCACTTCGTCACGCACAAAGGGCAGGGGAAGTACTTCGACACTGAGTGGAGCATCCACGGCAAGGAGCGCAAAGTCATCCCCGGCTACTACACCACCGTCGTCACCGATTTGGCGCTGGATTGGCTCAAAGCGCAGCGCAGCTCGCCGGAGAAGCCCCTGGTGCCTCTGCCTCGGCCACAAAGCACCCCACAGCTTCTACACACCCGAGCCTAAGTATGCTCACAGCTTCGATGACGTGCGTGTGCCGTATCCAGCCACGGCCTTTCAGCTCGATGATAAGCCCGCATGGATCAAGCAGCGCTTGCATACGTGGCATGGCATCTACGGACCACTCTTTGAGTGGCGCAAAAAATTCCCCGATGATCGTCCAGAGGCCGTCAAAGACTTTGAAAACATGGTTCACGGTTACTGGGGCACCGTTCTGAGCGTGGATGACAGCGTGGGCCGCATCCGCCAATGGCTGGAGGAAACACAGCAGCTCGAAAACACTGTCATTGTCTTCATGGGTGACAATGGACTGCTCGAAGGCGAGCACGGCATGGTCGATAAACGCACCGCGCATGAGCCCAGTCTGCGCATCCCGCAGATCGTGCGGTATCCAGGGCTCACGCAGCAGGGGAAGGTGATGGCGCAGCAAGTCTTGACCGTCGATGTGGCTCCTAGCCTACTGGAGCTCTGCGCAGCACCCGCTTTACCAAAAAGCCACGGCACATCCTGGGTCCAGCTCGTGCAAAAAGGCGACAGCACATGGCGCACGAGTTGGTTCTACCATTACAACTACGAAAAACAGTTCCCCTACACGCCAAACGTCCGCGCCATCCGCACAGATCGCTGGAAGTACATCCATTACCCACATGGCGACGGCAGCCCGGACAAGCATCTGGCGGAGCTTTATGATCTCGAAAACGATCCTGGTGAAACTCACAACCTCATCACCAAGCCCGAGCACGCAGCACTCATCACGGAGCTACGTGCTGAACTAGCCAAGCTCATGCTCGCCACTGGTCTCAATGACCAAACGGATAAAATGCCCCTCGATGAAGGTGTGAAGAGCGAGCTGCCGGATGCGAAGATTCGGTGAGGGTGTTTTGTTTGTTTTGGGAGTTCTTTTCGCGGAAGTGCTTAGTTCTCAGTTCTCAGTTTCTGAGCACTGAGAACTTTTCTCCTTCACCGCAGGGAGTGCGAATGAGGCTGGCTACCCACGCTGCCCGAGGGCTTTCAGTTTGGCTTCGCTTTCGCTCCAGGGGACGTCGTGAGGCATGCGGCGGGAGGTGGCGGCGAGGGCGGCGGTGACGCCGGCGGCTTCGCCCATGGCGACGGAGTTTCCTGTCACGCGGTAGCTCGCGTGGGCGATGAAGTCGCCGCTGATGTTGCGCCCGGCCATCATCAGGCCGTCCACGTCCTTGGCGATGAGGGCTCGCAGGGGGATGTCGTAGGGCTTCACTTTGATGCCGGCATTGTGGTAGGCTGCTTTTTTGTTGTTCTCGGCACTCAGGGCATGGATGTCCACGCTGAAAGTGGGCCTCACCACCGCGTCGTCATAGCGAGCACCTGCGGTGAGGTCATCCTTATTCACGACGTAGCGCCCCGCGATGCGTCTGCCGTCACGCACGCCGATCTGCTCTGCCGTGGCGGCGATTTGCAGGCCTTCCCACGGGCCGCCGAGCTTGCGGAGGCCGTTCACGATCTGGTGTAGCTCTGCGCGGGCCTGCACGGTGGCCTCGGTGATCTTGGCCGCATCAAAGCAGGGCACACCGTATTGATGATTCATCATGACGAGCAGCAAATCATCACGCACCTGCCAAAGCGTGGGCTTGGAGTAAGAAGGGAAGTGTCCGGTGCGCTGAATCTCCGCCAGCAGTGCATCCTTGGCGATGCCGTCGGCTTTGCTGGGATCGGACTTGTGAATGAAGGGCGCTAGTGCGGCGGCATCTTTGCATACGAGTAGTGCATTGAGCGACATGGGCTGGCAGGGGCATGACTCAGCCTCGCCGAACTCAAAACTGCATCCTGCCAGTGCGGCGAGATCGCCATCGCCCGTGGTGTCGATGAAAACGGGCGCACGCCAGGCCTGCCTACCGCTCTTGGACTCCGTCACGATGGTGCTGAGGCGCTTTCCATCGCGATACGCAGCGCTCACTCGTGTGTGGAGTTGGAATTTCACGCCTGCTTCTACGAACATTTCTTCCAGCAGCAGCTTCATGCCTTCTGGCTCGTAGCAGATGCTCTTCATGCTGGTGCCACGGCGCATGTCGCGTGCTTCCAGCCGCTTGAGTAGCTCTTGATTGAAGCCTGGCTTGTCAAAATCGAGCAAATAGCCCAGCAGGCCCGCCGTCCACACACCGCCCAGACAGCCGCGCCATTCAAACACTCGCACCTTTGCTCCCGCTCGTGCTGCGGTGATCGCAGCGGCGATGCCAGCGGGGCCTGCACCGCACACGATGACGTCCACGTCCTCGACCAGTGGCAGATCGCGTGCTTCTTCATGGAATTGACCTGCGAGGCTTTTTTCCACCTGCTGCGCACTCAGCGCCCCAGGCGTGATCAGGGCACCAGAAAAGGCAGCGCGGATAAAATGACGACGATTGGCGGAGGAGGGCGTTTCCATGCCAAAAGTTTGCGCTTCACGCTTCCGAGTGTCAATGCACAAGAACCCGCTCAGAGCGGCGTTCATAGCGGGCAGTATGCGACTTTTCCTGTTCATCGCCCTCGGCGTCCCACTTTTCGCCAAACCGCCCTCCATCGAGGATGGGCGGCTTCATTGGGCTTTTCAGCCTCTAGGTGCCGCTGCGTCGCCTGAGGTGAAAAACACGTCTTGGCCGAAAAATGCCATCGACAGCTTCATCTGGGCCGATTTGGAGAAAAATGGGCTCAAGCCCGCGCCAGAGGCGGATGCGGCCACACTGATCCGCCGCGTCACGCTCGATCTCACGGGCCTGCTGCCCACACCGGAGGAAGTCCGCGCTTTTGAGCAAAATCCCGGCAGCTATGAGGCGCTCATCGACCGGCTGCTCGACTCTCCGCGCTATGGAGAGCGCTGGGGCCGCCACTGGCTGGATCTGGCACGCTACGCGGACACCGGCGGCACGCACAATGATCTGGACCGGCCCTATGCATGGAAATACCGCGACTACGTCATCCGCAGCTTCAATGAGGACAAGCCGTTTGCTCGCTTCGTCGCGGAGCAGATCGCGGGCGATGAAATCGACGGTGCGAGCGAGGAAACACTCATCGCGACTGGTTTTGGCCGCAATGGCACCAGCAATGACGATAACATGGGCAAGAACGACGATGCTCTGGCGCAATACCGTGCGGATCAGCTCGATGACGTCATCTCCACCACGAGCAGTGTTTTTCTGGGGCTGACAGTCGGCTGCGCACGCTGTCACGATCATAAGACTGATCCGCTGCTTCAGCGTGATTACTACAGCCTGCTGGCCATCTTTAATGGCACGGAGAAGCACGGACTGGTTCCCGGAACGCAGAACAAGGATGATAAGCGTGTCGCGATCGACAAAACCATCCAAGTCCACGCTCTGATCGAAAAAAGCCCGCATGTGCCACCCACACACATCATGCTGCGTGGCAGTGCCTTGAACCTCGGGGAAGAAGTTCCCGCCGCCGTCCCGGCACTTTTTAAGCCGATCTCCTTTCCTGCGCCGACTGAAAAGACCTCTCAGCGCCGCAGGACGCTCGCACAATGGATCACGGCACCGAACAATGCTCTCGCGTGGCGAGTCATCGCCAATCGCATCTGGCAGCATCATTTTGGCCAGGGCATCGTCGCCTCTCCGAGCAATTTTGGCTTCACGGGTGCCAGACCCACGCACCCTGAGCTGCTGGATTACCTAGCACAGCAGCTCATCGCGAATGGAGGCCGTTTCAAAGCGCTGCATAAGCACATCCTCCTGTCCGCGACGTATCGCCAAGCCGCTGACTCGTCGCCGGTGGCACTGCGTCCGAAGCTCCACCGCATGGAGGCAGAAGTCCTCCGCGACTGCATCCTCACCGCCAGTGGCAAGCTGAACGAGAAACGCGGCGGTCCGGGCATCAAACCACGCCTGCGGGCCGATTTGCTACCCACCAGCCAGCGAAACAAGTGGCCGCTCATCAAAAAGGAGGGCGCGGAGCAATGGAGACGCAGTGTGTACATCTATGTGAAGCGGCAGCTTCTCATGCCGAGCCTGGAGCTCTTCGATGCGCCTACCACCACGGACTCCTGCGCGGCACGATTGGAGAGCACAGTGCCGACTCAGGCTCTCGTGCTCATGAATGACGAGTTCGTCGAGGAGCAGGCCGCTTATCTGGCCCAGCGCTGCGCTGACGAAGACCTCAGCACCGCCATCCGCCGCCTTTTCATGTTTACGTTGTGCCGAGAGCCCAACGTGGCCCGTTTGCAGCAGTCGCTGGATTTTGTGCATGCTCGTACCTCTACGGGTGCCAGCCGCGATGGGGCGCTGACGGATCTGGCGCATGTGCTCTTCAATAGCAGCGAGTTCATCTACATCCGATGAAGCCGGTGTAGCCGCTAAGCAGCGGCCAGCATCACGTTAGCGGCTGGTTTTCTTGTTGAGCCACTTGACGGTCACATCGGGGAAATCTGTGAACAGCGCATCCACCTTCGCTTCATCAAAGAGGAGCCGCATCAGCTCCGCTGCGGTGGAGATGTCTTTTGGCAAATCATCGACGCGTAAGGTGTAGGGATGCACCTCTAGCTTCAGTGCGTGTGCACGCGTCGTCAGGTCGGTGACGCGTTTTCCGCTCACCACGCTGCTGATCGGCGGGCCGATGCCATCCGCCACGCTGGCTACGGCGGCCAGATCGGTCTTCGTTTGGCTGCTCATGAGGTAGATGAGCCGTCCCTGCCATCCCAGCTCACCGCGTAGGCGCTTTACTTCATCGAACTCAAAGCATTGCAGGTAGCAGGCGTGGTCTTTGGAGGTGTAGCCATGCTTTGCCAGCACTCGCAGCACGATGGGGCTGATGTCGTGGCCTTCTGCGCGGTGCCAGGCTGGTTGCTTGATCTCTGGGTAGATGCCCGCCACGCGGCCGGTGCTCTGATTCAGCCCCGCGATGAGTCCCAGCTCCTCATCGAGCGTCAGGATGGGAAAACCGCCCGTCGTTGCTGGAAATCGCTTCGGATAGACCTGAGTGCCTTTTTTGTGATCGGTGCGCTCATGCATGGAAAGCTGCCGTAGCTCCGCGAGCGTGAAATCGAGTGCGTAGTAGCGCCCGTTCGCCCGCTTCCGATCTGGGAAGCGGGTGGCGACATCACTGGTCGTGTCCAGATGAATGTCATGCAGCACGACAGGCACATCATCACGGCTGAGGACGACATCTTGCTCGATGAAGTCTGCCCCTAGAGCATGGGCCATCACTTTTGCCTCTCGTGTGTGCTCTGGGACATAGCCACTCGCTCCCCGGTGGGCGATGGTGAGTGGCTGTGCTGCGGCAGAGACGGCGAGTAGTGTGAGGCAGGCGAGGAGTTTCATAGCGAGCAGGAGCTTTTGGCTTTGTGGCCGAGGGTGAGGGCGCTGAAGAGCATTGTCAGCACGCAGCAGATGCACATGGTGATGATCACACCACCCCAGCCCCAGTGATCGGCGATCCAGCCGACTCCGGTGCCAGCGATGGCGCTGCCAAAAACGTAGCCGAAGAAGCCCGTAAAGCCAGCCGCAGTGCCAGCGGCCTTTTTCGGCACCATATCGAGTGCCTGGAGGCCGATGAGCATCACTGGGCCGTAAATGAAGAAGCCGATGGTGATGAGTGCGGTGATGTCGATCCATAGCGGGCCGTTGCGATTTAGCCCGTAGGCGATGAGGCCGAGTAGCGTGGGGATCATAAAAAGGATGGTGGCAGGAGCACGGCGGGATTTGAAGACCTTGTCCGACATCCAGCCGCATAGGATCGTGCCAGGCACCGCAGCCCACTCAAAGCAGGCCCAGGCCGTGCTGGACTGCTGGAAGGAGAAGTTTTTCGCGGTTTGTAGGTAGGTGGGTATCCAGTCCACCACGCCGTAGCGCACGAAATAGACGAAGGCGTTCGCGATGGCGATGGCCCATAGCAGCTTGTTGTTGAAGACGTGGCCGAAGAAGATCTCGCGGAAGGTGAAGGTGCGCTCGTGCTCGGCGCTGTAATCCGGCGGGTAGTCGTTTTTATACTCCTCGATGGGCGGCAGGCCACAGCTCTGCGGTGTGTCACGGATGAGGATGAAGGCGAGCACCGCGATGCCGGTGGAGACCATGGCATTGAAGTAAAATTTAGCACCCCAGTCATGAAACAACGTGACACCCCACAGGGCGATGGTGGCGACGAGGGCCCCGCCGACATTGTGGGCGACGTTCCAGATGGAGACGGCGCGGCCGCGTTCTTTGGTGCTGAACCAGTGGACCATGGTTTTGCCACAGGGTGCCCAGCCCATGCCATTGAACCAGCCATTGAGCGTCTGGAGCACGATCATGGCGGTGAGGGAGAGATAGACCTCTTTGACGAAGCCAAAGACCGCCAGCACCGCGCAGGAGAGCAGCAGCCCGAGTGGGAGAAAGTAGCGCGGATTGCTCTTATCCGACACGCTGCCCATGAGGAACTTGGAGAAGCCGTAGGCGATGCTGAGTCCGGTCATGGCGGAGCCGAGTTGGGCCTTGGAGTACTGCGGGTAGTCCCGCAGGATGTCTGGGATGGCGAGGGAGAAATTCTTCCGCACGAGGTAGTAAGCCGCGTAACCGAAAAAGATGCCGGCGAAGACCTGGAGCCGCAGACGGCGGTATTCGGCGTCGATTTGAGCCGCAGGCAGGCGCGGGGCATGCGCGGCTGGTTTGAGAAAGGCAAACATGAAGGCGCAGACTGTCAGAAAGAGGGCGTTTGCGTCAATGGGCAAGGAATGCCAAAGCAGCGAAATGAAGCGCTACCTCGTCCAACATGCCCCCAATTCCACGCTCGACTGGTCCAAGGCCGCGCCGCTGACGGATTTCACCTTTGCGTGGGAGCAGCGGTCTGCGCCGTGGACGGAGTTCCGGGCGCTGCATGATGGTGAGAGCTTTTGGTTCCGCTTTGAGTGCGAGGATGAGGATCTCGTGCTGCCAGAGGCCGATACGGCAAAGGATCGTGCGCTGGGCTCGGATCGTGTGGAGATCTTTTTTGCGCCAGATCTGAGTCTGAAGCCCTATTTTGCGCTGGAGATGAGTCCGCGTGGTGATGTGGCGGATTATGCGGCTCGTTTTTACCGGGAGATCGACTGGGACTGGTGCTGTGAGGGGCTGCGACTCGATACTCAGATCATGGGCAGTCGCTACACGGTGAGTGGGAGTATCCCGCTCGATGTGCTGCGGCGTCTGGGTGTGCTGCGTGGCAGTGAGATGTATGCGGGGCTGTACCGCGCGGAGTTCCATCACCGCGAGGATGGCAGTGTGCACATGGGCTGGATGCCGTGGGTGAATCCCGGCACGGTGAAGCCCGATTTTCATGTGCCAGAGAGCTTCGGAGTGCTGGAGCTGGTGGCTTGTTAGCCTACAGCTCGGTCAGGCCAGCTTCACATCGCCGCAGAGGTGCGTTTCCAGCCCGAGTCCTGCCATGGCGGCGGCTTTGATGCGGGCGGCGCGGTGGGCCTGCTGTTCGTTCGGGGCATAAACGACCTGGATGTGGTTGCTCTGATGGCGGGCCATCATCTGGTCGCGGGTGACGCCTTTGAGCACGGTGTGCATGATGGGCCACTGGGGCGTGGTTTCGGCCCAGCGGCGGTTTGTTTCTGCCTCGGGTAGTTTGACCACCTCTGCGACACCGATGTCGCAGTGCAGTCTGTCATTCATGATGAAGACACGGCTCCAGACGATGTGACCTGGCTTGCTGATGCCTTTGAGCGTGCCGCCGCCGAGGTGGAAGTACATCGCAGGCTGGCGTTCGCTGGATGCGCCCTTCCAGCCGCCGATGAAGTGCGCGGGTGGTGCCGCACCGCTGATGAGGAGCACCCAGACATCGTCCTTCCCGTATTTTGCGGCCCAGCGCAGATCGTGCAGCGTATTCTCTGGGGCGAAGCCCAGCTCTCGCCAGAGCCGGTAGGTGATCAGGCCGTCGATGCCTGCGCATTCATCGACTTCATTGAAGTGTGGCAGAGCCTCGCCTTCAAAGAGGATGCGCGTCCCATCGGCGCTGCGCACGGATGGGCGATCGGCATTGTTGAGCATGCCTTCGACGAGGTCGCTGGCGGGTGTGAGATCTTTGAGCCCCTGCTGATACTGGATGCCGATGGCCGCACAGCCGAAGTCATCCGCGAGGCGCAGGGCCGCGATGTACATTTTGCACTGGAGCAGGATCTGCGCCTCGGTGAGCTCTGTGGCCTCATCGGTGCCGAGATGCATGCGCAGGCCCTTCTTTTTCAGCCAGGCATAGACGTTTGCGGCATCGGCATCACTCACCTCACGCATGGCGGCGTAGAGCGTCGATTGGCTGAGGCGTTCTTTGAAGCAGCCCGTGGGATGCAGCAGGTGATCTGGCACGATGGCATTGAACATGCCCATGCAGCCTTCATCGAAGACGCCGAGGATTGCCTTTTGGGCTCTGAAGCGGCGTGCGAAGTCGCGTCCGCAGTGCAGATCATCTGCGGGCAGCTTCAGCCGGGCGAGATCGCGCACATGGGACTGATCGTGGGTGATGGAGCCGGTCGTGAGCCATTCACGCAGACCATTTTGAAAAAATGCATCCGTGAAGTCCTCACTCCAGAGCGTGGAGTAACGCACGCCAGCCTTGGTGAGGGAGGCGTTGAGATTCAGTAGTCCCACCAAGCCGGGCCACTGGCCGCTCCAGTTTGCCACGGTCAAAATCGGGCCGCGATGCGTGGTCAAACCGGCGAGCACATGATGCGAATACTGCCACACCGCCTCTGCGACGATGAGCGGTGCATCTGGGTCGATGCCACGGAAGACCTCGATGCCCATTTTTTGCGAGTCGATGAAGCCATGCTTCTTTGCCCGGTCATAGGGATGCGCACGCTTCACGCTGGAGCCTTCTTTTTTCAGTGCGGCGGTCAGCTTGTCCTCCATGTCCTTTTGGGCAGCCCAGCAGGTCTGATTGGCAGCGAGGCGGAGATCGCCCGAGGCGACGAGTGTGATCGTTTTCATGCAAAAGGGTGGTCGGTGATGCGGTGACGGCAGCCATCACGTCCTCATATCTACCGGTCTGTCATTCCACTTGCCGGAAATGCTCCCGCTGGCTCCTATGCGCACTATGGCTACCATCGCTGTACTCGGCACTTTCGACACCAAGGGACATGAACACGCTTACGTGGCGGAAATCATCCGCTCACGCGGACATCGCGTCATTTTGATCGATGCAGGCACTGGCACGGCACCGCAGATCACGCCGGATGTGACGCGTGAGTCACTCGCGGCTGCGGGCGGTGTCGATCTGGCGGGAATCATCTCCAGGCAAGATCGCGGTGAAGCCGTCACGGCGATGGCAGGTGCGGCGGCGGCTTATTTAAGCCAGCTCGTGGCAAGCGGCACGATCCAGGGCGTGATCTCGCTCGGTGGTGGCGGTGGCACCGCGATCGGCACAGCGGGGATGCGTGCGCTGCCAGTGGGTTTCCCGAAGGTGATGGTCTCCACGCTCGCTGCGGGCAATGTGGCGGCGTATGTGGGCACGAAGGACATCGTGATGTTCCCGAGCATCGTGGATGTGAGTGGGATCAATCGCATTTCCCGTGTGCTACTGGCCCGTGCTGCGGGTGCGATCTGTGGCATGGTGGAGACGCAGGTGCCCGTAGGTGCGGATAAGCCGCTGATCGCTGCGTCCATGTTCGGCAATACGACGGAATGTGTGAACATCGCCCGCAAGATGTTGGAGGACGCGGGATACGAAGTCCTCGTCTTTCATGCCACGGGAATGGGTGGACGCGTGATGGAGTCGCTCATCGAGAGTGGCATGTTCGCGGGTGTATTGGACGTGACGACGACGGAGTGGGCCGATGAGCTGGTGGGCGGCATCTTAGGAGCCGGGAAGACGCGGCTAGATGCAGCGGCGAAGGCGGGGATACCCACCATCATCACGCCGGGCTGCCTGGATATGGTGAATTTCGGTGAGCGCAGCAGCGTCCCCGCCAAGTTCGATGGACGGACGTTTTACATCCATAATCCGCAGGTGACGCTGATGCGCACGAATGCGGCTGAGTGCGCAGAATTGGGCCGCATCCTCGCGGAGAAGGCCAATGCCTACCGTGGCCCCGTGACGGTGCTGCTGCCGAAAAATGCCATCAGCATCATCAGCGCAGCAGGGAAGCCCTTTGAGGATGCGGAAGCAGATGCAGCACTGTTTGACGCAGTGAAGCAGCATCTGAAGCCCGGCATCCCACTGGTGGAGATGGACAGTGAGATCAATGCACCCGAATTCGCCGCCGCATGTGCAGGTGCTCTGCTGCGACAGATACAGGCTGTGTGAGAATTGCAGCCATCACCGCCCTGCGCGGCCGCTCAGGAGGCCATAGCGCGGGCTAAAAATGTAGGCCAGCACGAAGATGGCCCCGATCACCACGATGATGGTAGCGCTGACTGGCCAGCCGAGTGGATACGAGAGGAAAAAAGCCGCGCCGCTGCCCAAGCCGCCGATGAGGCCACCGCCCCAGAAAAGAGCCCGCGCATTATCCGTGAGCAGGTAAACCGCCGCCGCAGGTGCCACCATCAGTCCCACGCTGAGGATGCAGCCTACCGCCTGGAGTGAGGAGATGAGCACCAGGATCGTGATGCCAAACAGGGTGTAGCTCAGCAGCCGCACTGGCACGCCTAGACTGGCTGCGATGTTCGGCTCAAAGAGATAGATCATCAGGGGGCGTTGGAGGGCGATGAGCGCCAGCACCGCCACGGCGCTGATGCCAAAGGCGATCCATAGATCACTGTCACTCATCGCATTCACACTACCAAAGAGCCACTCATCCAGCTTCTGCCGCACATCCAGCTTCGTGAGAATGAGGTAGCCTGCGGCAAAGGCGGTGGTGTAGAGCACGCCCATCGCGGTATCATGATCGAGCCGAGAGGTGCGTGAGAGAAAGAGCGATCCCAGACCGACGAGCAGCGCCGCAAAGACAGCCCCCGCCAGCGCACTCCATGCCGTGAGCCCACCCGCCAGCAGCACGGCCAGTGCGATGCCTGGCAGCAGCGCATGGGAGAGCGTGCCTACCTTCAGCGCAGACTTTTGCAGCACCACAAAGGCACTCACAAAGCCGTTCGCGAAGCCGATCATGAGGCATGCGAGTAGCGCACGCTGCCCGATGGGCTCAGAGAGGCATTCAGTGAAGATGGAGGTCATCGGCATAGGGTCGAAACGCTTGGAGCACGGGCGGACATTCAGCGCAATGGCATCTTACTTCCATGTAGGGCCTGCGGGCTCACGCTGATCGACCCAGGCGGGCTTTTTCAGGTCTTTTTGCTCCCAGTACATGTAGGGGTGCTCATCCAGATCATCCGGCTTGGCCGTGGTGAAGTAGTTCCCACTCACCTGCGTGTTGAGTGGCTTCAAAGTGGCGTTTTTATGCCCTGCGTAGCTGAAGGCCACGGAGTGCTCGCAGCCGATGAAGAGGTTATCGTCGATACGGGCATCTTTCACCTGAGCGTAGCCATTAAGTGGCGTGTCGGGGATGCCAGCCATGAGGCAGAGTGGTGAGCGCTCGCGGTCGCCCGTCAGTTTCTCAAAGTAGTTCCCCCGCACCACATGGCCCTCACCGATGATGCGCACGCCGCCGGTGCCCTTTGCCTCATTGCCGAGAAAGGCATTCTTCTCCACCAGACAGCGATTCCCGTGCCGTAGAGTCAGAGTGCCAGAGACTTCGAGGAATGTATTGCGACGGTAGGTGTTGCCGCAGGACTTGTTGGAGATGCATTCGGCCTCTCCATCGCATTTCTCGAAAAGATTGTGCTCCACCAGGCATTCCGCATTGAGGAGGCTTGTTTTGCTATCACCCAGGCGGATCGTTTCGCCGCCATTGCGTCCCAGGGGCTCGCGTGGGCCAAAATGATTGTGGTCGATGCGGTGGCGGCCCCACTCCTGATGCTCCTCACTCAGCCAAACGACCATCATGGGCCCTTCGCTCGTTTTTCCCGCAAAGCGGCAGTGATCCACACGGTGCTCACGGCCATAGAGTGAGATGAAATGAGTCTTTTTGCCATTCTCCGCGCTCGGTTGGGTAGAAACGACAGCGCACTGCGTGATGCGGCACTCCTGCGCCACCTCGTCGGAGTCGATTCGTAGCTCGATAGCCTCCTCGCTGGTCGGATTCTGAAAATGCAGCCCCTCCACCAGCACAAAGCGCCCACCTACCTGCAGACGCGAATCGCCCGTGAGCAGCGCTTTCCCCGCCGTCTGCGCCCGCACCGTCACAGGGGACTCCTCAGAGCCACTAGCGCGGATTTTTAGCCGGGCGTCCTTCCACTCGCCGTTTTTCAGCACGATGACATCCCCGGCCTTCGCCGCCGCCGCGGCTCGGTCAAAGCCCGCCACATCCGATACGAGAGACTCAGTGGCGAAAGACGAAGCCGTGAGGAAAAGGGGAATAAGTAAGCGCATGACGACACTCAGCATGCCCCGTCTGCCGTGGACCGCCAAGAGGAACTTCCTGCGCACCTGCACGGCATCAACGCCCGAGCACCAGCGTGGCCAGAGGTGGTAAATCCACCACGAGACTGTGACTTTGCCCCTGCCAGGGCACATCCTGTGCCTGGAAGCCCGCACCCGCACTCACACCGCTGCCGGCGTAGTTTGGCGCATCGGAGTTGAGCAGCTCGCGGTAGCTACCCGCATCCGCCACGCCTACTCGGTAGGCTTTTCGCGGCACTGGCGTGGCATTCACGATCACATAGACCTTGTCACCATCCGCCGAACTGCGGGCAAACGCAAAAATGCTGTTCTCTGCATCATTGGCATCCAGCCACCAAAAGCTCCCTGCCTCATGATCCTTGCCGTACAGCGCTTTGCGGCCCGTGTAGAGGTGGTTCAGATCTTTGACCAGTCTTTGCAGGCCACTGTGCTCTTCACCGAGGAAAAGATGCCAATCCAGGCTGGCGTCATGCTTCCACTCATTCCACTGGCCGAACTCACAGCCCATGAACAGCAGCTTCTTACCCGGATGCATCCACATCCACGCCAGGAACATGCGCAGATTCGCAAACTTCTGCCAGCGATCCCCAGGCATCTTATTGATCAGGCTGCCCTTGCCATGCACCACCTCATCGTGACTCAGCACCAGGATGAAGTTCTCATCAAAAGCATAGATCATCGAGAAAGTCGCCTCCCCGTGATGATAGCGGCGGTGGATCGGGTCCTCCGCCATGTAGCGCAGGCTGTCATTCATCCAGCCCATGTTCCACTTGAAGCCGAAACCCAGTCCCCCCGCACTCACTGGCCGCGAGACGCCAGGCCACGCCGTGCTCTCCTCCGCGATGATCGTCGTGCCTGGATGCAGCTCGTAGCAGACCTGATTGAGCTGCTTCATGAAACCGATCGCCTCCAGATTCTCACGCCCTCCCAGGTGATTCGGCACCCACTCTCCCGCCTTGCGGCTGTAATCCAGATACAGCATCGACGCCACCGCATCCACACGCAGCCCGTCGATGTGGAACTGATCCAGCCAATACAGCGCATTCGCCACCAGGAAGTTCCGTACCTCATTGCGCCCGTAATTGAAGATCAGCGTGCCCCAGTCCATGTGCTCACCTAGCCGTGGGTCCGCGTGCTCGTATAAGGCCGTGCCATCGAACTTCGCCAGCCCGTGCTCATCCTTCGGGAAATGTCCCGGCACCCAGTCCAGTAGCACTCCGATGCCATTTTGATGACAGCGATCCACAAAGTGGCGGAACTCATCTGGATTCCCAAAGCGACTCGTCGGAGCAAAGTAACCCGTCACCTGATAGCCCCATGATCCATCAAATGGATGCTCCGCGATCCCCATCAGCTCGATGTGTGTGAAGCCCAGCCCCTTCACATACGGGATCAGCTCATCCGCCAGCTCCAGGTAGCTCATCCAGCGGCCCCCTTCGTTCACATTCCGCTTCCAGGAGCCAGGATGCACCTCAGATGCTCATCGGGCTGTGGTAGAGATCATGCGTAGCGCGGCGCTGCATCCAGTCCGTATCCGCCCAGTCATACCGATCTAGATCAAAGGTCAGACTGGCCGTTTGCTCCCCATGCTGGCTAAAAGTCGCCATCGGATCACTCTTCAGCCGCAGATGCCCGTAGCGATCCACCAGCTCGAATTTGTAATGCATCCCCTCCGTCACGCCGGGGATAAAAATCTCCCAGATACCCGCCTCCACACGCTGGCGCATCACATGCATCCGCCCATCCCAGCGGTTCCAGTCGCCCACCACACTCACGCGCTTCGCATTCGGTGCCCAGACCGCAAACTGGTAGCCCTCCACGCCATCGATATTGCGCGGCTTTGCACCCAGAATCTCCCACAGCCGCTGATGCGTCCCCTCGCGAAAAAAATAGATGTCCTGCTCACCCAACAGCAGGCCAAACGAATACGGATCGACCACCGTGCCGGAAAAGCCCTCATGATCGGTAATATCTAGCTCATAGCTCCCCACCGGAGTGATCGCCTCGAAATAGCCATCCTCGTGCAGCTTCTCTGCCTCATAGCGCTTACCATTCACCTCCACATCCACCATGCTAGCCTGCGTCTGCACCGTGCGCACGACTTGCTTTCCCCCACCGATCTCATGAGCTCCGAGAAAGGCAAAAACATTGCTCAGGCGGCCCTGGACGGCGGATTGGATTTCAGACTTACTGGTTTGGCGGATCATGCGACGTACCCATGGAGCTTTCTGCGTGGAAAGCAACGCTGCCAGCCGCCAATCCTACATTATACTCTCCCCCACATCCTCCAGCAGCAGCAGGCTGCGGCTGTCCACATAGCCGTGCATCATCGAGGCGGCACAGCCACACCTGCCCCCCCTCCTCCTCAGACCTCCTCGGTATCCAGCTCTGGCTTAAAATCCGCCGCATGGTAGCTGCTGCGCACCAGCGGGGCACTCGCCACATGCTTGAAGCCCTTCTTCAGAGCGATCTCTTTGTAGTTATCGAAAGTATCCGGGTGGATATACTCGATCACCGGTAGATGCTGCGCAGAAGGCCGCAGATACTGGCCCAGAGTCAAAACCGTGACATCATGCTCACGCAGGTCATCCATCGCCTGAAAAAGCTCTGGCTCAGTCTCACCCAGCCCCAGCATCAGGCCGCTCTTCGTCGCGCAGTGGTAGCCCAGCTCGCGAGCCATTTCCTTCGCACGCCGCAGCACATGCAGACTGCGGTGGTACATCGCACGGCTCCGCACGAGCGGTGTGAGCCGCTCCACCGTCTCCAGATTATGATTAAAAATGTGCGGCCTCGCCTGCATCACCACCTCCAGGGCATCGTCCTTGCCATTAAAATCAGGCACCAGGATCTCGATCGTGATCCCCGGCACAGCCTCACGTACAGCCTCGATCGTACGGGCAAAATGGTCCGCCCCGCCATCCTTCACATCATCACGGGCCACCGCCGTGATCACGATGTGGCTCAGGCCCATGCGCTTCGTAGCCTCCGCCACACGCTGCGGCTCATCCGCCTCCAGGGCGAAAGGTTTCGCAGTCTTCACCGCGCAGAAGCCGCAGGCACGGGTACAGCGATCCCCCGCGATCATAAAAGTAGCGCTACCTTGGCTCCAGCACTCCCAGCGGTTCGGGCACTGCGCCTCCTCGCACACCGTATGGAGCTTCAGATCCGTGATCAGCCCCTTCGTGCTCCAAAACTTCGGATCACGCGGTAATTTCACGCGGATCCAATCAGGCTTTTTGTCGCGGTGGAGCGTAGGGTCGATTTTCGGAGTCATAGCAGCAGCCTTGCAGTGTCACGCACTCGTGGCCAGATCAAATGGAAAGCCAGCCCTCTGTTCATTCAACACGCCCAAAAGGAAGAACGAGAGAGGTGAGGCAGGCTCCCGGCGTGTTTGAACTCGGATTGATGGCGGAAGAGGTGGTGTACAAGCCGTGAGTCCATGAAGCAAAGACGCGGCGATTTAGCCAAGGGAATGAACAGCCCCTGAACCAAACATCCAAGCGCGTTGAGTCATTGACACGTTTTGTCCGTTCGTTCATTCTCCATGCCAATCACCCTCGCCCTCCGCTTGGACGTTGGTGAGTAAAATGTTCGCTGAAAGCCAAATGAGAGTCTTCGCCACCATTCTTCTGCTCGGAGCCGGTTTGCCTTCGGGGTGTTCCAAGCGTGAGGCGTCTTACGAATCGCGATTTCGAGACGAGATCTCTATCGACTTCCCCAGTGGCCATCCTGAGAGCGAGGTCGACCCAATGAAGCGGCAGATCGATGAGAGATTGCGGGCATCGAAGATCGGCTTTTTTTCCGGTGTTATGGTAGGAGAGAGAGACATCGACTTTATATCAGTTGATACAGACTTTGATTTGATTGATGAACATTCCCTTGTCGCGGAGTTGATCGAGGAAGGAACCATCCCCAAAGACGCCAAGGCCACATACAAACGAAGGACTGATGACCATGAGAGTGATACCCCCAAGGTGCGCTAAGCCAAGAAGGCGAACAAGGGCGCTGCTGGCAACGCGGTGGGGCGTCTGGCAGTATGCCGAGTCAAACGCTTCGGCGACCGCACTGTCACGCCTCATGCTAACCGCTTCGCGGGCATGAAATAGTGGTTCTTCGCGGGTTTTGATGGGTGAAGAAGTTGGGGTAAAGAGGATAAATGCCGCACGATCAAAGCCTGCAACAGCACTATCATCTACTCCTCGGCCTCGACAAAGACTGGGAGGTGCAGGAGGTGAAGCTAAGTTTGGAGGCACGCACGGTTTGTATCAGGCTTCGACACAGAGGTGGCTTGGCGGTCATCTGTCCTGGATGCCAGAGGCGTTGCAGCATCTTCGATCACGCCCCGGAGAGGAAGTGGCGGCATCTCGACACCATGCAGTTTGAGACCGAGCTGCGAACCCGCGTGCCGCGCTGTCAGTGCGAGCATTGCGGTGTTAAAACCATCGAGGTGCCATGGGCGGGCAAACACTCACCCTTCACCTGGATGTTCGAGGCGTTTGGCGTTGCCGTGCTACAAAGCGCGGCGAGCACCCGCGAAGCGTGCGAACTGCTGCGCATCGGCTGGGAAGGCGCACATCGGCTCATGGAGCGGGCAGTGAAGCGTGGACTGGCCCGGCGCAGCCTGGAGGACTTCGAACACGCGGGGATGGACGAAAAGAGCTTTGGCAGCGGCCACGACTACATCACCACACTCAATGATCTCAGTGAAGGATCTGCTCGCGTGATTGAGGTGGTCCACGGGCGCAAGCACGAAGACGCCGTCGCGCTGCTGGAGCAGATCCCCGAAAGCCATCGTCGCCGAATCAAAGCCGTGGCCATGGACATGTGGGACGCTTATCTTAAAGCCGCACGGCAAGTGCTGCCGGAAGCCGACATCGTGCATGACCGCTATCACATCAGCGCCCATCTCAACGCAGCGGTGGACCGCGTGCGCAAAGACGAACACAAGCGGCTCATGGGTGAGGGGGATGACACGCTCAAAGGCAGCAAATACCAATGGCTGCGCACCCATGCCGACAAGCGCAGCAGCGAGGCGGTCAGCTTCCGCAAGCTGCACGAGTTGGGATCTGAAAACCAGCCGAGCGTAGCACTACAAGGAAGACTTCCGCCACTTCTGGAACTACCTCTATGCCGGAGCTGCGGAGCGGTTTTACAAAGGCTGGCGCAAAGCAGTCATGAGCAGCAGGCTGGAGCCAATCAAGAAGGTAGCACGGCTCATCGACGCGCACTGGCAGGAGATACTCAACTACGTCAAGCACCGCATCACCAACGCAGCGAGCGAGGGACTCAATAGTCGCATCCAGGCGATCAAAAGCGCGGCAAGAGGCTTCCGCTCATTCGCCAACTACCGCGTGCGCATCCTCTTCCATTGCGGCAGACTAGATCTCAAGCCTTCCCACACCCACTAAAGCCCGCGAAGAACCGAAATAGTAAATAGTAGTCAGGCTGACTGTTGATATTTGTAGTGGCTGATTTGGTCCGCTAACCGCAGGCACACCAATCATCGAGGGAGGCGGCAACAGTGGCGCCGGGGTTGCCCGACACTGGAGGGGCAATCAGCGCATTTACCGATTCACAGGCGATGAGGTAAATGATTGCCTGCTAAGAGCAATTCACTGGTCAAGGCGGCGAAGGCGGGCTCTCGGCGGCGGATTTGGCCACGGATGCCGATTTCCCATTCTAGGCACAGATACTCGGCGATGACGTTGGCGAGGCTGAGGTGGAAAAAATGGCCGACTGCGGCCCAAACGACGGCGAGGTGTCCTGGACTCTGCCCGAGCCGATTTGATCGCGAAAATGGCCCAAAACACCCTGATACCGCGCTTGGCGTGTACCGGCGAGAAGCACTGCGCCGGCGTGCTTGCTGCGTTGGGCATCGGCTGGCTCCAAAAGAGCGTCGAGAGAGCGATCCGCAGCCAGTAGGCCGCTCAAATCGCCGGAATGGGCTGCGGACCAGGCTTTTTGCAGTCCAGGGCCGATCGCTGCCCGGAAAGCTCCCTGCGCGTACTCCGCCCATACGCCGCCGCCGAAGACCAGCCGCTCAGAACGAGCCCGCACACCACTGAGTAGCCAATGGACCCATTCCAGGCCCTGGGACCATTCTTCGATCAACAGGTGATCCGCACGTTTTTCCCCCGGTGGTGGCAGGATGGTGAGTGTGGTTCGAGATAAGGCGTGGATTTGTTGCTTCAATTTGTCACGACTCTGCGCAGGATGCGCCAATGAGCGAGCAAAACCCTGAGATCCGTTACCTGTGTCAGCGCTGCGGCAACTGCTGCCGCTGGCCGGGGGACGTACGAGTGACGGATGCGGAAGTGGCGGCCATCGCGGCGCATGTGGGCATGCCGCTGGAGGAGTTCATCGCTACGTACACTCGGCTCAATGCCAATCGCACGGGGCTGAGCATCATCGACGCGGGTGATGGTGCCTGCATTTTCCTGGAGGGTGTGAATGTCTGCCGTATCCAGCCGGTGAAACCCGTCCAGTGCAGCGGTTTTCCGAACGAATGGCGCTTCCCCGGTTGGCGTGAAAAATGCGAGGCCATCGAAGTGGATGCAAAGTGAGCATTGCAACACCGCATGGGAGCACTAAGGACAGAATTCCGAATGAAACCCCAAACCATCATCACCCTGGATCTGGAAGGCGTGCTCGTGCCTGAAATCTGGATCGCTTTTGCCGAAAAAACTGGCATCGCCGAGCTCCGCCGCACTACACGGGATGAGCCTGATTATGACAAGCTCATGCAGGGTAGGCTGCAGATCCTCGATCAGCACGGACTGAAGCTGCCAGACATCCAGGATGTCATCAGCACGCTGTCGCCGATGGATGGGGCAAAGGATTTCCTGGATGAACTGCGCAGCATGACGCAGGTGGTGATCCTGAGCGATACCTTTGCCGAATTCGCCCAGCCGCTGATGCGCCAACTTGGTTGGCCGACGATTTTTTGTCACCAGCTCGAAACTGCGCCCGATGGCCGCATCGTGAACTACCGTCTGCGGCAGCCAAACCAGAAGCAAAAAGCCGTCGCGGCCTTCAAATCGCTCAATTACCGCGTATTGGCCGCTGGGGATTCCTTCAATGATACGACGATGCTGGGTGAGGCAGATGTGGGCTTCTTTTTCCATGCTCCGGCGTCGATCCAGGCACAGTTCCCGCAGTTTCAGGCCTTTGATCAATATCCAGCGCTGCTGACTGCAATGAAGGCTGCGATGTGAGAGCGGCACGGATTCAAAGAAGGCACGAAGGCCGAGTGTTCATGTGGGCACAAATTTGTCAGAAATGAGTGATTGCTTTGAGAGATGATTTCCCGCACTATGGCACGATAAAAGGAATATTAATATTCAGCGAATCCTTAGTAAGCATGCTCCGTTTTCTCTCCCCCACTCTCGCACTCTGCGCTCTGATGCTCACCTCCTGTGCATCCACGACACCTGTGGCATCGAAGACGCTGAAGAGCACTCGCATCCCCGCCGTGCGCACCACGGCCTACACGCACAGTGAGTCAGACCACATCGTCTATGGCAATGACAATGCCCTGGGTGGTGATTTGAAATACGGCAATGTGCGCAGCGCCGCCGCTGACTGGTCTGTGTATCCTGTGGGCACCATTTTCCAGATCGAAGGCACTCCGCATGTCTATCAAGTGGATGATTACGGCTCTGCCCTCGTCGGCACGAACACGATCGATCTCTACAAGCCCTCCCGCTCCGAAATGAATCAATGGGGCGTGCGTAAAGTAAACATCCGCGTGCTGCGCTGGGGTTCCTTTTCCAAGAGTCTCGCCATCCTGAAGCCACGCTCCAAATGGAACCATGTGGATAAGATGGTGGACCGCATCGAGCGGAAAAAAATGTGACCCAGCCACCGCATCGTGACGAAAGCGGAGCGTGCAGCCCATATTCAGCGACGGCTCGCCGAGCTGTATCCTGATCCCCCGGTGCCTTTGACCCACAGGGACGCTTTTACCCTGCTCATCGCCGTGCTGCTTTCCGCTCAATGCACGGATGCACGAGTCAATCAGATCACTCCGGTGCTTTTTGGCACTCTGGGGGATACACCGCAAAAACTCGCTGCATGCAATGCGGCGCAGATCGAGGCCATCGTCCGTCCCTGTGGACTCGGGCCGCAAAAAGCCCGCGCCATCCGTGAACTCAGCGCCATCTTACTCCGCGAGCATGGAGGCCGAGTGCCAGCAGATCTGGCTGCGCTCGAAAAACTGCCGGGGGTGGGCCACAAGACGGCTCAGGTCGTCATGGCGCAGGCTTTCGGCGTCCCTAGCTTCCCCGTGGACACGCACATCCACCGGCTTGCCCAGCGCTGGCAATTGACGCAAGGAAAAAATGTCCTCCAAACCGAGCGAGACCTCAAAAAAATCTTTCCTGAGTCCGCATGGAATAAGCTCCACCTCCAAATCATTTTTTATGGTCGTGAGTACTGCACGGCGCGGGGCTGCGACGGCACGGTATGTGAGATTTGCACCACTTGCTTCCCTGAGAGGCGCCGAGCAGTGAAAACAAAGAAAGCGTGATCAGACGGACAATAAAGCCACGCTACCCGCGTAGTCCCCCGTCCATGATCACTCGTATCCTCCTCGCCCTCGCCGCATTCACTGCTGCTGCCGCTGCTCAAAACATCCGCGCTGGCATCATCGGTCTCGATACCTCCCATGCCGTCGCATTCACCAAGGTGCTCAATGCCAAGCCGCAGCGTCCAGAGGTGATGGGAGTGCGAGTGGTGGCCGCCTATGCCCAGGGCTCGAAAGATATCAAATCCAGCACCGATCGAGTGCCCGAGTACTCCAAGACCGTGCAGGAGCTAGGCGTGGAGATCGTGCCCACCATCGACGCCCTACTCGACAAGGTGGATGTCATTTTCCTGGAGTCGAATGACGGTCGCCCACACTTGGAGCAGGTTTTGCCCTGCATCGAAGCGCATAAGCCCATCTTCATCGACAAACCCATCGCAGGCTCCCTCGCGGATGCCATTCGTATCTTTGACGCCGCAAAAAAGGCCTCCGTGCCGGTCTTTAGCAGCTCCTCTCTGCGCTTTGGCAAAGGCACCCAAGCCGTGCGCTCTGGCAGTATCGGCAAAGTGAAGAGCGCCGAGACTGGTAGCCCCGCGAGCCTAGAGGAGCACCATCCCGACTTATTCTGGTACGGTATCCATGGTGTCGAGAGCCTATACACACTCATGGGCACCGGCTGCCAGAGTGTGAAACGCGGAAAAACCGCCGATGGCATGATCACCGTCACAGGCACTTGGGATGGTGGCCGTAGCGGCACCTTCACCGAGCGCAAAGGCTACGGAGGCAAGGCCGTGGGTGAAACAGGTGGGAGCCTCGAAGTCGGCACCTTCAATGGCTATGAGCCCCTACTCTATAGCATCGTACATTTTTTCCGCACCGGCATCGCCCCCGTCACCACAGAAGAGACTCTGGAAATCTACGCCTTCATGGAGGCCGCAGATGAAAGCAAACGCCGCAATGGAGACAGCGTCACGATCAAGGAGGTCATGGACAAAGCCACCGCGAAGGCGCGGAAATAAAAAATTCCTGAATTTCCGTTGTAAAAAGTGGGCAAAAGTGCAAACTTAGCCCATGACAAGCAACACCCTCCAAGAAATATACCGCCCCACCGAAAGCAGACTCCAGACTGCGGAGATGCTCACGGCCCAGTTGCGCTCACTCCTCAGTGTCGGGCTACAATTCGGCGTCAGCCTCGGACGGATGACCAGCCTCATGAGCGATGCCGTGAGAGAGCGGCTCCCCTTATTGGTAGCAGATGGTTACGCCAGTCCTGATGAGGGCCTCACAGCACTCCTGGAGGCACGGGGCGGCTGCGTGGAGGTGGAGAAGGCCCGCCATCTCTTCCGAAAGCCTCAAGGCGTCACACGTCAGGCCATGACCCAGCAGATCCGAAATGGCATGGTGCTGGCCTATCGCTCGGGCGGGGGGGACTACCTCGTCCCGGTGTGGCAGTTCCGCCCAGAGGGAGGTGTGTGGGAAGGGCTCGCAGAGGTGGTCACAGCGATCCACGAAAAGCTGGATGCCACGAGCCCACTCACCGTTTTCGCCTTTCTGCTCCAGGCACATCCGCTCACGGGTGGCCAGCCACCACTAGATGCACTGCGAGCTGGGCGGCTCCCAGAAGTCCTAAAGGCCATCGACGCAGACGCACGCTGACTCATGATCACACGCGAGCTCCGCCAGCCACCTGCGCAGGACATTTTTGACCAGCGTGACATCCCGGTATTTCGCACCTCGGTCTTCGGCAGTATCCCCTGGTTCCGCCTCAGCCGCGTGCAGTATCCGAATCAATTCTATGCCTCGATGGGCTCACGTTTCACGCCTGCCTCGGGTCAGTTCCCCTGTGTTTACCTGGGCGAATCGAAGGAAACCACCGTCGCTGAGGTGTGGGGAGACCGCTTTGCTGCACACCGTGACCACGGCAGCGGCATCTACGTCATCCCCAGGCCACAGGCTGAAAGCTGGGCCTATTTAGAGGTCAAACCCATGCCCGACCTGCGAGTGTGCAGCCTTCTGGACTCTGATACGCGTCTCGCTGTGGGTATCGACTCGGGCTCCATCTACGCACCGGATTTCAGTATTCCTCAACTCTGGGCCGAGCGCATCGCACGGCATCCGCTCCGGCTCGATGGCATCTACTACCGTAGTCGGCACACTGACCGTGCCTGCTTTGTGCTCTGGAGCCGTGCAGACGATCCCGTTCCATTGGAGCAGCGACTTACTTTTACTCCCGCGGGCGATTTCCATGCTTCTGATGAGGCTCACATCCTCGCAGGGAAGGTCGGCATCCGGCTTTCCTTTGCATGGTAAGAAAGATGTGAAGCGAACAAGAAAGGAAAGTCCGTCCTTTTCACTGCTGCCGATACATTCGATGTTTCGAGTGGCGTTTAAATCTGCATACAGCCCCCGCTGCAAATCATCCCATGAAAAAAACCACCTCCATCCTCACCCTCCTCGCCTGGAGTGCCACCGCACTCACCGCGCAGCAGCCAGCCCCACCAGCGCCTGCCCCTCCCCCACCGGCAAAGCCCACGGTGGCACCTGCGCCAGCTCCCGCTCCCGCAGCCTCTCCCACCTCGAAATTTGAGTCCAGTCTCTCCAAAGACTCATCCGCTCTCCCGAATAGTGGCCAGCTCCAGATGAGCTACGCCAATGTCGCTGAAAAAATCCTCCCCAGCGTCGTCACCATCTTCAATTACTCCTCTGGCCCCGCCCGCGAGATGACGGCAGACCGCGTGCCACCGCAGATGCGTGAGTTCTTCTACCGTTTCTTCGGTGTCCCTCCAGGCCAAGACTTCGGCCAGGATGAAAATGAAGAATCCAATCCCTTCGACCCCTTTGGTGGCAATCCACGCCGCCGCGGCCAGCCACGCAACGATAACAATGACAACGAACAGCAGCCCCATGGACAGAGGAAAAACCCTGAGCAGCGCAATGGCATCGGCTCCGGCATCATCATCACCGCAGATGGTTATATCCTCACCAACAACCACGTTGTCGAAGACGGCACACGCATCGAAGTCCTCGTCACCCAGGGCGACAGCACCAAAAACTACGACGCAGAGATCATCGGCACCGATCCCGCCTCTGATGTGGCTATCATCAAAATCAACGCCCCAGGCCTGAAGCCCGCCACCATCGGCGACAGCTCAAAGCTCCGCGTCGGTGACATCGTCCTCGCCGCAGGGGCTCCCATGGAGCTCAGTCGCAGCATCACCCAGGGCATCGTCAGCGCCCTCGGCCGCAGCAATGGCAACATCGTCGGACAGGGCCGCAAAAACGGCTACGAAGACTTCATCCAGACCGATGCCTCCATCAATCCGGGCAACTCCGGCGGCCCCCTCGTGGACGGCCTCGGTCGCGTCATCGGCATCAATACCGCCATCCTCTCCAAGTCTGGCATGAATGCGGGCATTGGATTCGCCATCCCCATCAATATGGCCCTACGCATCGCCACCGACCTGCTCGATGACGGCGAAGTCCAGCGTGGCTTCCTCGGCGTCAAAATCACGGACGTCCCATCTGATCTCACCAAGCAATTCGGGCTCGATGGCCAATCGGGTGCGCTCGTCGCCGAAATCACCCCCGACTCACCTGCCGAAAAAGCAGGCCTTCAGGTTGAAGACATCGTGCTGAGCATCAATGGCCAAAAGATCGACGATAGCAGCCGTCTCCGCCTCATCGTTAGCAATACCAAACCCGGCACCACCCTGCCCTTGGATGTCCTGCGTGGTGGCAAGCACATCACCATCAACGTCACCCTTGAGGAACTCTCCGAAGAGGCCCTCGCTGAGAACGGTTTCTCACGCCCCAGCCTGCCCAAGAGCAAAGGCAAAGGTGCCAGCGCCACCGTCGAGCTCGTCACGGGCGTCACCGTCCAAAACCTCTCCCCTGCCCTGCGTGAGCGTTACGACGTGCCAGAGAACGCCAATGGCGTCGTCGTCACCAAAATCGACCCCAACAGCCGCGCTGCGGCCATGGGGCTCGAGGTCGGTGACGTCATCAGCCAGATCAATCGCCAACCTGCCGCAGACGCAGCCGCAGCACGCAAACTCGCTGAAAATAGCGATCAAAGCATGCTCCTACGCATCATCCGCAAAGGCGATACCATGCTCCTCATGCTCGGGAACAATTGATGGCCCCGCCCCCGCATGCAGGAACAGGAACTCCTCGAAAAACTGCGCAAAATAGAGCGCCTCTACGCAGGTGCGGCTACGGCAGGTGAAAAAGAAGCCGCAGCCGATGCTATGAAGCGCATCCAGGCCCGCCTTCGCGATCAGATCCATCGCGAAGGCGACAAGCCTGGTGAGTACAAGTTCACCCTCGTCGATGGTTGGTCGAAAAAGCTCTTCATCGCCCTGCTTCGTCGCTACGACCTGAAGCCCTACCGTTACTCACGCCAGCGGCGCAATACCGTCATGGTCCGCGTCCCACGTAGCTTTGTGAACGAGACTCTTTGGCCCGAGTTCATGGAGCTCAGTCGAGTCCTCCAGGACTATCTCCGCGACATCACCGACCGCGTCATCGCCCAGGGCATCCACGGTGACACCACCGAGGAAGAAATCATCAGCGGCGATTATTTGGAGTGATCTGCGCCACGGCCACAGCACGCATCAGCCGCTCCTTCGCCTGCTCCACTGCCGCCGTATCGCTGAAATGGTTCACCATCAGCGCAAAAGCCAGTTCACGGCCACTCGCGACTCGTACATAACCTGCCCAGGTGCGCACCGCACTCATCGCTCCGCCTTTCCAGCGTAGCCCATCCCGCGCAGGCAAAGAATCACGGTAAATCCCACCCGCACTGCCCAGCGCCGCCAGATGCTGCACCTGCGCCAGATCATGCGGCGTGATGTAATCTGCCCTGGCCAGCCCACAGCCATCCGCTAGCCGCAGATGCTGCAAATCCAGCCCACGAGGCTGCCAGTGAGCGCGGATCACCTCCGCTGGCGCACGCCCACCATGCACACCAAGCATGCGAAAGACGCACTCCGTCTCCTGATTGTCCGAAGTCTCGTGAATGTGCTTCACCAAGTCTGCCAGCGGCAATGAATCATGTTGGAGCAGAGCGTGCCGCGCAGTGGCGACGGGCCGCTTTTCACCCCCGATGCGGATTCCAGCCTTTTGCATGCCCCGGACGAAAAAGTGCACCGCCGCAGCCACCGGATCTGGCAGCGCACCATGCACTTGGAAGAGCTCGCGCTGCTGTGGCACCGTTCCGCGCATCCGCAGTGTGTCCACCATCTCACCGCCATACATCATCACACCATCCCCAGAGCCTGCGGGGCCGGTTTTGACCTCATTGATCAATCTCACACCTGGGACGGCATCTTGGCAGGCAGGATCGAGCGCCGCAGCATCGCCCACACGGCCTCCCGGCATCAAAAGCGCTGCCCAGCGATTGTGATTCACATTCAGCCCACACACCGGGCTGCCGTAGCCGTTGCCGATGTCGCCCCAGTTCCAGTGATCGTTGTACAGAGCTTCTCGGAAAAGGCTGCCATCACCGCGCACACGGCCAGTGATGCGCTGCACACCACTCTGCTTCAGTTCCATCGCCATCGCCTCCAGTGCGGCATCATCGAGTGTGGGATCACCACCGCCCAGCAGCACCACATCACCGTCGATCACACCCTCACGCGGTGCTGCTGTGGCCCGCAACTCCGTGCGGAAGACAAACTGCGGCCCCAGCATCTCCAGCGCCGTCGCCGTCGTCAGCGTCTTGATCGCTGAAGCCGGGATGAAGGCCGTACTCGCATTCAAATCGCCCAATACAGCCCCACGCTCATCAAGCAGGCAAAAACCCACCGCAGCGCCCCTCAGCGCCGGATCATGCTCGAAGGACTCCAGAGCCCGCTCCAGCGGTGTTTTGCTCGGTGGCGGTATTTCAGCTCGCGGTGCTTCCACTCGTGGCGGCACAATTGGGGCCACCGGTGCATCCACCAGCACCTGCGGGACCTCTTCTTTGCGACAAGAGCAGAGGCCTAGGAGGAACAAGAGCGTGCAAATCGTCTTCATGCTCGTGGAGTTGGTGGAGCGAGCAAATCTGGGCGTATCGCTCGTGTGCGCTCGATGGACTGTGCTTGGCGCCAGGCGGCGATTTGGGCGTGATTGCCACCCAGGAGCACATCTGGCACGCGCAGTCCGGCCCACTCGGCGGGTTTGGTGTATTGCGGGGCTTCTAGCAGGCCGTTTTCACCGAAACTCTCTTCCACAGCACTCATTTCATGCCCTAGCACGCCGGGGAGTAGGCGCACGATGGCATCCATGACGACAACGGCGGCGATGGCACCGTTGGTGAGTACGTAATCGCCGAGACTGAGCTCTTCATCGACCCAGTGATCGATGACTCGCTGGTCGATGCCTTCGTAATGACCGGAGATGAAGATGAGATGCTCCTCCGCACTCAATCGCCGTGCAGTGGCCTGATCAAAGCGCCTCCCAGCCGGTGACATGAGCACGATCCGTGCGGCGGGCCTGTCGATCTGCTCCAGCGCGGCCCACATGGGCTCTGGGCGGATGACCATGCCCTGCCCACCGCCGTAGGGTGTGTCATCGACGTGTCGGTGCTTGCCCATGCCATGCTGGCGGAGATCATGCACATGCAGTTCGAGCGCTGCTTTCTCCTGCGCTCGGCCCATGATGCTCGCCCCCATCGGGACGGTGACGATTTCTGGGAAAAGAGTGAGGACGTCGATGCGCATGAAATGGGAGAGGGGCTTTCTAGTTCACAGCTTGCTGCGCATGAGCTGCAAATCACGCAGCAATGTGATGAGGTGATGCGCCTGCTGCGTCGGCGGCATGTCAAAGGCGGCTTTGACACGGTCTGTGGGCAGATCGCAGCGTGTGGCGATGCTTTGGATGAAAGTTGGGCTGGTCTCCGGTGCATACGGATCGATATCGGGATGATGAGCGCGGAGTTTTTCCCACACGGCATCACGGGCGGCTTTCAGCAGCACCTCTGGGCGGCGCATGCGCCAATAGAAGTGGCCTAATGATGCGACGTGGCTAGCAAAGTGCCGCGTGTCATCGAGTTGCACGGGGGCTAATGGGCCAAAGCGCGGCATGTGACGCCAGAGCCAGAAAAGGATGCAGGCGGCGAGTGTGCAGAGCGGCATCCAGCCGCGATCCCAGAGCAAGGCGATGAAGCTGGAGGTAGCAGCGGCGATGAAGCGCACCTCACGCGAGTCCTGGTAGTTGCCATACATCATGAGATCGGCCAGCCAGCGTGCGTGATCGTGCTCAGCGATCCAGCGATTGCGAAAAGGGCGTGCGTGCGGCAGCACGGTGACGCGGCCACTGCCGTGGACGAGATGGAGTGCCGCAGCATTTTCTTTTTCACCGACGGCGAACTCTGCGGCACCGAGTTTCCGCTTTAGAGACAGGGAGTGAAATCCAGCGAGCTTAAGGGTGTAGTTTTGATCGCGCCACTTGAGGTCAAAGGTGGCCATTTGGTCCTCCACGAGCGCATCGACGAGTTTTCCGGCCTCTTTGAGCATCTCGGTGGGTTGGATTGTTTTCTTGTTGGGATCGCTTTTTTTCGAGTCGGTGGCTTTGGAGTCTGCTGGGGCCTTGGGGAGCTCTTTTTCGAGCTTTTTGCCTTCTTTGACGATGCGCTTGGCGGTGGCCTCGATGGACTTTGAGAAGTGTTCGGGGTCCCACTTTGTTATTTCGATGTCGAGGCGCTTGAGCAGTAGGTCGCCCTCCTTTTCAATGACGTCTTCGAGGATGCTCATGCCGAGCTCCAGGCCAGAGGCATGATCATTGTAGGCGCGGCAACCACTGAGGCAGTAGATGAGGTGACCGCCATTATCGACCCAATCGAGTATCTGCGTGGTGCGGCCTTCGGAGACGCCGCCTTCGCCTGAGAGGATGATGACGGCATCATTCGATGGCAATTCTCCGAGGTAGAGCCTGCGGGAGGCATCATGGCCGAGCTCATCGAGCATGCGCTCGGCGGCGAGGAAGGGATTCACACGTGCTTTGCCCTGATAGCCGGTGGTTTTCTCCACTTCCTCCCATTTGCCTTTGCAGGAAGAGAGGCTGAGTGCGGAAAGCAGGGCGCAAAGTGCCACCGTAGCGACGCGGACTGCGGGGCTGTTGCTGCCCGACGCTTGAGTTTTGCCGAAGGGCCATGCTGCGCAGAGTGCGGTGATGTCACCACGCTGAAGCGGGATGGTGGCGTAGGCGGTCTGCACCCAAGCTCCCGTGATGGACTCAAAGAATCCTGCCTCATTCGCAGGTGCTGCAACGCGGACGTGATGGAGGCAGTCCTCCTCCGTATCGCTGTCACGGATGGGCACACGGCGCTGGATGACGAGCCAGGAAAGTGAGCCGCGATAGAGGAGGCTGAGTGCCTCACGGGCATTCCCTGCATCCCAAGCGGCGAGCGCAGCAGCGACGATGTCGTCCGGCAGGCTCTCGCGGGTGATGTTCATGCCCATGATGACTTTCGGGGCCTGGTAGGTATCTATTTTCCCACCGAGTGAGGGTGCACGGAGCAGATGCACATTGCGCACGATGAACCACACGACCCACGCGACTGCCGCAGTGACGAGGAGCCAAAACAGAACCTCGCCGATCATCCCGACGAAGCTGAAATCGACGTTTGGTTTATCGACATCGAAGTCTGGTATCCATTCCCACTTTTTTGTTTTGTGAACGGTGAAGTCAGGACTCTCGAGGATGCGTTTGGCGATTTTCGCGGGTTGATCGCTGTTGGCATCCTCTGCGGCTTGGGAGCTGATGGGGCTAAAAAGCAGCGTCAGCATGCCCAGCGCGGCCAAAACGGTCGTCACAGGCCGCAAACGAGCGGCGAGCTTGCGAAAAGCGAGTTCCACGTCCCAGCCTTCGATGCGAGTGCGGCAGTTCAGGTAGAGCCCGAAGCCTGCTCCCACATAAAAAAGCTCCACAAAGCTCACCGCGAGCATGTAGCAGGCATTCGACCACCAGAGCAGTGCGGGCCGATCTAGGCCTGCGGCCTGCGGAGCCGTGAAGATAGCACTCGAATCGATCTGCCAGTCTTCTGGCAGAAAATCATAGGTGGTGAAGAGTAGCGCGATCCACATCACGGCCTCCAGCTTTAAAAAGGCGTAGGAAACGAATACGCCGGAGCTGCCACCATCCATGGAGAGAGTTTTGACACGCTTGCGCACGGCAGCGCCGCGCAGGCCCTCCAGCATCTGCGCGGGCATGGCAAAGCTGCGGATGAATGAAAGTCGCCGCCAGAGCAGCGCGGGCAGAAAATTCGTGAACCAGAGGCGCGGCCACTTTTTGAGCGTCTCCCACAGACCTGGGCGCGCACCGAATGCGGCCCGACTCAGGAAAAAGAGCGGCACGCGGTCATAGAGCGGCTTTAGCCACCAAATGAGAAAACCAACAAGCATCGGGGAGTGCGGCAGAAACACGCAAAGCAGGGCCCAGACAGGAAAGACGGTGCAGGCCCATAGCGCAGCGAGGCGTGCGAAATCACGCCGCACCATCGCGCAGCCGAGATCGACAGCCTCCCACGGCAGGCGTGGGCGGAGCACCACGGTCATGTCCTCAAGCCGCATGTGTCGCTGCGCCCCTCCTTCCTGCGAAAAGGAAAAACGCCGCGATGATGGCCCACTGCACGGCTCCGAAGCTATGCTTGATGAGTGGTGAGAACTGGCGCGGTGACCAGAAGCCTTCGATCACTGCTGCGAGCGTGGTCATGACGGCAGCGCCGATGATGAGCGGCAGCGCACGACGTCCCGCGAGCACCAGCGCCTCACGCCGCAGCATGCGTCCCGGTTTTAAAATGGAGAGCCCCAGCCGAAAGCCTGCGACACCGGAGATCACCATGCCTGTCATCTCCAGTGGCCCGTGCCCGCAGACCCAGAGCCAGAAATTGGTAGGATCACCTGCATACCAGATGTAGCCAGCAAAAGCACCGAGGTAGATGCCATTAAAAAGCAGCACCAGCAGGGCACCCACGCCACCGAGTAGCCCACCCGCGAAGCAGCGGAAGTCGATGCTGACGTTGTTCCAAATGTAAAAGCAGAACATGGCGAAGTCGGAGCCGAATTTCCCGCGCAGCTCCTCGATGAGATCCGCTCCTTCGCCGTACATTTGCTCGGCATCGGCCATGCCATCGGGTCCGAGTAGCGCCATGGCCCACTCTGGATAGTGCGGAGTGAGAAAAAGCAGCGCGAGGAAGGGCACATACACCACCGCGCTGCACCACCAGAAGAGCCGCCACTCCGCACGCACGAGCTGCGGGAAGGTGACGAGGATCATGTTGAGGAAGCTCTCTGCTCCGCCCGCAGTGCGGCGCTCCAGCACGCGGTAGCCACGGATGACCAGCTCATTGAGACGCTGCACGGTGCGCTGCGGGCTCATGCGATGCTGGGCGACACTGAGATCATGACTGACTTCGCGAAAAGCGGCTGGGAGCACGGTCACATCTGCCTCAGCACGCCGGGAGGGCGTCTCTGCCACCTCGATGAGGTGCTGGAGTCGCTGCCAGCGCGGGAGGATGTGTTTTTCGAACTGCGAAGGTGTCATGGCCGGTGGGGATTAGACTTTGAGCCGCGTGAAGCTGTCTTTTTTCTCGGGTTCCTGAAGCCAGAGCGCCATGCCGCAGAGTCGGCTCAGGCCCTCATGGCCGATCGACTGCGTGAGTGGCTCCACCACATTGGCTAGCTCCACCCGGCGCTCATCGGACCAGTGTGGAGCACGCTCGATGAACTGGAGCAGCGCAGCCTGCTCCTCGCGTGTGAGCACCACGGGCGGCGCACGGCGCTCGGCATGGATCTGGGTCTGATTCAGCGTCACCGGCGGTGGATCGGCATAAACCATCACGGTGCCAGCGACCAAGTCACCGAGGCGCTGAAACCGCCGCGTGAAGAGGCAGGCGAGGAAGCCCGTGAGATACATGAAGGGCATGAAGTCGATCACGCGCAGAAAATTCCGCAGCACCGCCTGGGAGACCGTGACGGGGCCACCGGTGAGGCTGACGACGCGGATTTTCATCGCCTTTTGCCCAGGAGTGCGGCCCCAGCGGCTGGCCTCGAAGAACACATTATAAAACCACACGCTGACAAAGAGAACCAGCGCCGTGAAGCCCTGGGACATCTCAAAACCAATCCACTGCGCCACAAACAGATTCAGAAACAGCAGCAACGCGAAGACACCGGCGCAAAAAATCAGCAGATCAATGAGCCAAGCCGTGCTGCGCACTGCCGGACCCGCCACACGTAGCTTAATCTCCACGCCGTCCGCGAGTTCCACAGGTTGCAAGGTATCCAGGCGTGTCGGTGCTGCCATTCGGCCTGCATTGAAGCGGCGACGCTCCCTTTTGACAAGGTGATTTGCCGTCGAGAGCGAGAAGACTCAGGCAAAAAGCCCCGTCACCACCTCACCATACACATCGGTGAGGCGGAAATCTCTTCCGGCATAGCGATACGTCAGCTTCAAGTGATCGATGCCCAGAAGATGCAGGATGGTGGCGTGGAGATCGTGCATGTGGACTTTATCCTTCACGGCGTAGTAGCCGAACTCGTCCGTCTCGCCGTACGCGTGGCCACTTTTCACCCCACCGCCAGCGAGCCACATGGTAAAGCCCTGGGGATTGTGATCACGGCCGTTCGCGCCCTGCACGATGGGCGTGCGGCCGAATTCACCACCCCAGACGACGAGCGTATCCTCCAGCAGGCCGCGCTGCTTCAAATCGGTGAGCAGGCCAGCGATGGGGCGATCCACGGCGGCGGCATTTTTGCTATGGCCTTTGATGAGGTCGCTGTGCTGGTCCCAGACATTCGGGGTGCTGACCTGGATGTAGCGCACGCCTGCTTCGGCAAAACGCCGCGCGAGCAGGCACTGGCGACCGTAGTTGTCTGTCACGCTATCACCGATGCCGTAGAGCGCTTTAATGTGCGCGGGCTCGTTTTCGATGTCCATCACGCCGGGAGCCTCACGCTGCATGCGAAAGGCCAGCTCCATGCTCTGGATCATGCCCTCGACGGGTGCGTGGCGCGTGCGCTGGAGGTGCTCACGGTTCATCGCTTGGAGCAGAGTGAGCTTTCGATTCTGATCGGCGGAATCACCACTGGCATCGAGGAAACGGAAGGTGGCGTCTTTGCCGAGCCTCCCAGCACGACCGACGGTGGTGCCCTGATGCGCCGCTGGCAGGAAAGCGCTGCCGTAATTCCGCGGCCCACCATGCGTCGCAGCGGGGCTGATGCTCACAAAGGCTGGCAGGTCCGCATTTTCACTGCCCAGACCATAGCTGATCCAGGAGCCGATGGACGGACGCACGAAATTGTCCGCGCCAGTGTGCATCATGCACACTGCCTGGCCGTGCGACTGGCCTTTGCTCTGCATGGAGCGGATGACACAGAGGTCATCCAGGCGTTTCGACACCTCGGGGAACAAGTCGCTGCCCCACAGGCCGCTCTCACCATGCTGCGAGAATTTCCATGGCGAACCGAGCAGCTTTGCTTGGCTGGTGGACGATGGATCGAGATTCTTTGCCGGAGCGAAGGGTAGTTTTTTGCCATCCATCTGCGAGAGCAGCGGCTTGAAGTCGAAAGTATCCACCTGCGACGGACCGCCATGCATGAAGAGAAAGATCACCCGCTTCGCCCGTGGCGTGTGGTGCAGCCCACGCGGCAAACTAGCCGCCGTGGCGATGCCATCGAGCGCCAATGCCCCGAATCCGCAGGCGGCGCTTTGCAGAGCGTGGCGACGCGTCATGTAGCCCCCTTGTCCCACAAGATGCGCCTTCGGCATGGCCGAAGCGGAAGACTGACGGGGCTGAGGAGGCGTAGTCATGATGAGAAGGGGACTTTAGTCGAAAAACAGGAACTCCGTGGAAGCGAGCAACACGTGCGCGAGGTCTGCGAGTGCTTTTTCACGGTCTGTGTTGCCGGTGTTGACGAAATCATTCGCACGCTCGGAGGCTGCGGCACTGGGTGCGTGGCCGAGGATGGTCTGGTGGAGCCATGTGACCGGATCAGCCTGGGCGTAGGCTTGCTGGGCGAGTGTGGCGGCACTTTTCTGCAAAAATGAGCTGTTGAGCAGATACAAGGCCTGCGTGGGCACGGTGGTGAGCGGGCGGTCGCCGCTGGTCATCTCTGGATTCGCGGCGTCGAAAATTTCGAGGTCGGGCGCGAGGTTGTTGCGAGCGACGGGGAGGTAAATGCTGCGATGGGTGAGTTTGTCGATTTTCATCGGGTCATCGAGATCTTCGCCATAGGTGATGGCGGTGGCGGCGGCTTGATCAGTCTTCAGCTCTCCGGTGAGCATGAGCAGGCTATCGCGGATCTCTTCGGCGGTGAGGCGGCGGTAGGCATGCCGGGCGAAGAGTTTGTTCTCTGGATCGGCGGTCACCCGATGAGATTCACCTTCGGCAGCGAGCTGGTAGGTGCGGCTGAGGACCATGTCGCGAATGAGTGCTTTGATGGAGCCGCCAGAGGCGCGGAATTTTGCAGCGAGGTGATCGAGCAGCGCGGGATGGGTGGGTTTCTCACCTTGCACACCAAAGTTATCGACGGTGCTGACGAGGCCACGGCCAAAGAGCTTTGCCCAGAGGCGATTCACGATCACGCGATCCAGCAGGGTGTTTTCGGGGCTAACGATCCATTCCGCGAGCTGGAGGCGTCCGCTCGATCCGGTGGCGATTTTTGGTGCGGGGCCACGGTGGAGCACGCTGGGGAAGTTTCGCGGCACTTTGGGGCCGAGTTGGTTCACCTCGCCGCGCACACGGAGGTTTAAATCACCTGCGTCGCGGAAATCACGCGGTGCCATGGCTAGCTCGGCGGCTTTGAGTGAATTGATCTGTTGATCGAGTGTTTTGGTCAGTGCAGCGCTGTCCATCATGAGCAGTGGGTCGCCTTTTTTGCTGCCACTGACCATGGCGATGGCCATGGACTCGCGTGGGATGTCCTTTTCGGAGATGAACTGCACGGCATCGACGATGACATACTCGGTGGTGCCTTCGGTACCGACGATGACATTGACGCGCCCGCCTTTTTCAAAATGAAATCGACCAATGGGCTCAAACAGTCCGCCGATGCTGGGTTTCTTGGTCTGGTTAAAGATGATCTGATGCACGCCATCGAAGGCTTCGACGGTGATGGGGACTTTTTTGTCGCAGTTGCCCTTCGCGGGGTATGCGATGCGTACTTCGTAGATGCCGGTTTCTGGCAGGGCACCGCGAAACAGGGCTTTTTTTGCGCCTTTGCCCTTTTTGTCGTCGTGGATGTAAAAATCGCCGAAGCGGTTTTTAGAGAGACTGGACTGCCGCCAGTCACCGAGGAGCTCTGCGCTGGCTTCATCATAGATCACGCCTGCGAGAGGCAGCTTGGTGAGGGCTTTTTTGCCAGCGACGGTTTCCATGAAGTCGCGCTCGACTTTGAGTCGCATGGCGAGCTCTAGTCGCTCGATTTGCAGCTTCAGATCGGCATAGGCAGGGCCGGGCTGCGGGAGCGGCTGCTCGACCCAACTGGCGACGTTTACGCAGCCGTTTCGCGTGCCCATGACGACCTCTGTGCCGCGCAGGATGCCTGCGAGGGCGTAGTAATCGCGCTGGGTGATGGGATCGAACTTGTGATCATGGCAGCGGGCACAGCCGAGCGAGAGTCCGAGCATGGCTTTGCCTATGGTGTCGAGCTGCTCATCGACGGTATCGAGGTGGAGCTTTTCTTTGTCGCGTTCGGTGAGCATTTTCGGCCCGAGGGAGAGAAAGGTGGCCGCGATGAGCTGCTCGCGGCGTTGCGCATCATTTTCCGCAGGCAGCAAATCACCGGCGAGCTGCTGGCGGATGAAGTCATAGTAGGATTTGTCGCGGTTGAAGCTGTCGATGACGTAGTTCCGGTAACGCCAAGCTTGGTAGAAGGTGTAGTTCCGATCACCGCCATTCGAGTCGGCGTAGCGTGCGAGATCCAGCCAGTGGCGGCCCCATTTTTCGCCAAAGGCGGGGCTGGATAGCATGCTGTCGATTTCAGCCTCCAGATCGGTGATTTCCGCATCATCTGGCGGTAGGCCGGTGAGATCGTAGCTGAGGCGGCGCTTCAGGCTGCGCAGATCTGCATCTGCGGCAGGAGTGAGGCCTTTGGATTCGATCTCCGCGAGCACAAAGGCGTCGATGTCATTGCGTGGCCAGGATGTGGCCTTCACGGCTGGCACGGCGCTTTTTTGAAGCGGGCGGTAGGCCCAAGTTTGGCGTGCAGCGTCGATGTCGATGGTTTTTTTCGGGGCTGCGGTGCTGGGAGTGCTGGTGCGCGGATCTGGTGCTCCGATGGCGATCCAGTGCTCGAGGATGCGGATGGCATCTGCGGGCAGTTTTGACTTCGGGGGCATTTGCAGGTCTTCGTCTTCATAGCGGATGCTATGGATGAAGAGACTCTTGGCCGGATTCCCAGGCAGGAGTGTGGGGCCGGAGTCGCCGCCTTTTTGCCAGCCAGCGCGGTGATCGAGGAGGAGTCCGCCTTTTTGTTTCCCTGCTGCGATGGAGTGGCATTCGTAGCAGTGCTTCACGAGCAGTGGGCGCACCTGAGTCTCAAAGTATTCCACGCCATCTGCTGCGGCAGCGACTGCTGGGATCGCAAGGGCGAGAAGGGCGATGGTATGGATGAGGCGCACGGTGGTTCTTTTGCTTGGCGTGAGCAGCTGGGCCGCTCCACTCAGGCCATCGGATTGCTGAGGGTGCCGATGCCGTCGATGGTGATGTGGACGATGTCGGCGCTGCGGAGGGTGAAGTCATCCCCTGGGACGATGCCGGTGCCGGTCATGAGGAAGGAGCCGGTGGGGAAGGTATTGTCACGGAAGAGAAAGCCTGCGAGCTCGCTGGGAGTGCGCTTGAGCTGAGCGAGGGTGGTATCGCCCTCAAAGGCGGTGGCGCTGGCTCGCTCGATGCGCAGGTGAATGCGTGTGGTGGAGGCGAGGGGCTCACTGTGGATGAGGAGGGCGGGACCGAGTGCGGCGCAGAGCTTGAAGCACTTCGCCTGCGGGAGGTAGAGGGGATTTTCTCCTTCGATGTCGCGGCAGGAGAGGTCATTGCCGATGGTGGAGCCGATGAGCTGACCGGAGCTGTTGATGGCGAGGGTGAGCTCGGGCTCTGGGACCATCCATTTCGAGTCGGCACGGAGATGCATGGCCTGCCCTGGGTGTGCCACGCGCTGTGGTGTGGCTTTGAAGAAGATCTCTGGACGCTCGGCGGCATAGACGCGGTCGTAGAAGCTGCCGCCACCGGCGTCTTTGCTCTCCTCCATGCGTGCGGTGCGGCTGCGGAAGTAGGTGACGCCTGCTGCCCACACTTCCTGCGTGCCGATGGGGGCGAGGATGCTGTCTGCGGCGGGCGCGGGCACTGCGGGTGTGCTCTGAGTGATCTGGGTGAGATGCGCGGCGAGTCCAGGCATGTTAAAAAGCGTGTCCCAGTCTGTGGCGGGGACGAGATGCCAAGAGTTGCTGCTTTGGAGGTAGATGCCGTTGGTGGTGCGGTAGAGGAGCATGGTGGGAGAGAGAAAAGTTAGAGTGTGGCCGGTGTGAGGCTAGGCGTGAACAGATGAAAGACGCGGCGGAAGAGCTGGCGGATGTCCTCCAGGACGAGGTAGGCCATGGGGACGAGGTAGAGGGTGATGATGGTGGCGGTGAGGCTGCCGTATCCCATGGCGACAGACATGGGCGTGAGGAACTGGGCACTGGTGGCTTGGGCAGTACGGTTGTCACCGAAGATCCATTCAAGAATGCCTTTGATGATGGGCGGTGAGTGATCGACGAGCGGCCCCATATTGAAAATCAGCGGAACGAGGCCGACGAAGGTGGTGATCTGCGTGAGGAAGATGGCGCGGAAGCGTGAGGCGCTGCCTTCGGTGACGGCGTGCTTCATGTCGCCCGTTTCGTCACGCAGCTCATTGATGCGATCGACGAGGACGAGGGTGTCATTGACGATGACGCCGGAGACTCCGAGGATGCCGCAGAGGCTCATGATGCTGAGGGGCATGTTGCCATGGAAGACGTGGCCGAGCACGGCACCGACGATACCAAAAGGAATGAGGACGAGCACGATGATGGGCTGTAAGTAGCTCTTCAACGGGATGGCGATGAGGGCGTAGAGGGCGAAGAGGACGAGGACGGAGGAGAGGAGGAGGGCGCTTTTGCTTTCTCGCTCAGCACGGGCCTCTCCTTCGAAGCTCCACTGGATGTGCGGATGGGTAGCGAGGAGCTCCGTGAGGTAGGGTGTGATGGATTCACGCACCGCAGCGGGGTTGGTGGTGTTTTTGTTGACGTCGGCGCTGATGTTGAGGGCACGGCGGCGATCGACACGTTTGATGGAGGAGAAGCTTTTGCCGACTTTGGCCTCTGCGACGCGGGCAAAGGGGATTTCCATGCCGTTGGCACCACGCACACGCATGTTGTCGAGTGTGGCGAGGTTTTGACGATCTGCTTTGGGGAAGCGGAGCATGACTTTGACCTCATTGCGCCCACGCTGGATGCGCTGCACCTCATCGCCATAAAAGACGCCGCGCACTTGGCGTGCGAGGTCATTGACGGTGATGCCGAATTGCTGCGCTTCGGGCTTGAGGCGGAGCTGGATTTCATTGCGCCCGCTGTCGAGGCTGTCGGAGACGTCAAAGACGCCGGCGAGGGTGTTGAGGTGGGCTTTGATCTGATCGGAGAGGGCGAGGAGCTCGTCTGGATTGGTGCCACTGAGCTGGATGTCGATGGGATCACTGGGGCGCATGATTTCTGCGCGGAAGTTCATCTCCTCAGCACCGACGATGGGGCCGCCGTAGTAGTCGGTGATGCGTTTGCGCCAGTCATCGGACATGGCGATGGTGCTGACTTGGAGGCTGCGCTCCTCTGGGCCGTAGGTCTCGATAGTGACCTCACCGACGTGGGAGCCACCGCCACCTCCACCGCTGCTGCTGCCCCCACGGCTGCCCATGCTGGCGCCGGTGCTGGAGATGATGCCACGGATGACGGGGCGGCCATCTGTGCCGACGTAGTCTTTGCGCATCTGCTCGGCGATGGCGTAGATGCGGCTGATGTGGGCATCGGTGGCTTCAAAGGGTGTGCCATCGAGCATGACGAGGTTGCAGGTGATGCGCTCGCTAGCGACGCGGGGGAAGAGTGTGGTGGCGATGCGCCCACTCCAAAAAATGGCGAATAAGACGGCCAAACCGCCAAAAAAGGCCGCGAGCACGCTGTAACGGAATTTGAGGCAAAAACGCAGCGTGGGCCGGTAGGCGATATCGACGGCTTTTTTCAGTGTACGCTCGGAAAGCTGGTGCAGGGGCTCTAAAACGTCTGCGATGCGGCTGAGGATGGGTGTGCGGTGAGCGAGATGGCTGGGGAGAATCAGTTTGGTCTCCATGAGGGCCAAAAGCATGACGCTGACGAAGACGATGGCGATGGGGGAGAGGTAACTCCCAAAGTCACCAATGCCGATGAGCATGGGGAGGAAGGCGACGATGGTGGTGAGGACGCCAAAGGTGATGGGAGCTGCGAGGCGGCGAGTGCCCTCGATTGCGGCCTCGAGCGGCTCTAGGCCCTGCTGGCGCATGGTATCGACCTGCTCAGAGGTGACGATGGCATCATCGACGACGATGCCGAGGACGAGGATGAAGCCGAAGACGCTGCTGAGATTGATGGATTGCCCGAAGTAGGGCATGAGGGTGAAGGCTCCGAGGAAGCTCATGACCATGCCGAGGGCGACCCAGAAGACGGCATCGAGCCGCAAGAAGAGGCCGACGCAGATGAAGACGAGAATGAGGCTGCTGCGAGCATTTTGGAGCAGCAGGGTGATGCGGCCTTTGACGATTTTGGAGCGATCGTTCCAGAACTCGAGCTTTACGCCCTGTGGGTAGCGCTGGGAGGCCTCTGAGATGTATTTTTTGACGGCTTCGGCGATGTGGATGGCGTTTTGGCCACCTTCACGCATGACATTGACCATGACGCAGCGGCGCCCATCGAGCCGGGCGATGAGTGGGTTTTCGTTGAAGCCGTCGTTGATGGTAGCTAGCTCACCGAGGGTGACGCGGGTGCCATCTGCACGGGTGAGGATGACGATGCGTGCGTAGTCGTTGCCAGTGTAGGCACGGCCGCGTGTGCGGATGGAGACGTCACCGGCCTCTGTCTGCACGACACCTGCGGGGAGGTCGATGGCGCTGCTGCGGATGGCGGTGCTGATTTTTTCCAAGGTGAGGCCGTATTTCCGCAGGGTGGCCTCTGGGATCTCGATGCTGATTTCATACTGCCGCACACCGCTGAGGGTGGAGTGAGTGATCTCTGGCAGGGCGGCGATTTCATCGCGTACTTGCTCCCCGAGGCGGCGGAGGTCGCGCTCGGCCATATCGGCACTGAGGACGATGCTGATGACGCTGCTCATGAAGTCGTCATGCTGGATGCTGGGCCGCTCGGCGAGTGCGGGGAAGTTCGGGATGGCATCGACGCGGATTTTGACGTCGTCGATGATCTGGCGTGCGAGGGAGGCGTCCTCCATCTCGATATTCACCGTGCCACCGCTGGAGGATGAGGTGGAAAAGATGCGCTTGATGCCGGGCACCTGGGTGATGGCCTCTTCGATGCGGAGGACGATCATTTCCTCGACCTCCTCCGGGGTGCCTCCAGGATAGGGGACATTGACGGAGAGGAATTTCGATGGCGTGTCTGGGAATACCTCCAGCGGGATGCGGTCGGTGGCCAGTGTCCAGATGCCGAGCCCCATGACGGCGAACATGAGGAGATTTGCGGCGACGGAGTTACGGGCGAACCAGGCGATCATGCTGCATTTTTGATTCTAGATTTCTGATTTTCTGCCACGGAAAGGCCGACGACGAGGAGTAAGGCTGCTGGCCCGTAGTCACGCTGCGATCAGCGGAGCTTGGAGAGGCGTTCTTTGCTCCAGGTGAGGGCGGTTTGGACGACTTCATCTCCAGGTGAGGCGGGTGCGAGCCGCTCCCAGATGACGAGGGCTTTTTGGAAGGCTTCTTTGGCCTCTGTTTTTTTGCCGGCAGCCTCACTGGTGTGTCCGAGGGTGCCATAGAGCTGGGCGAGCTGGCTTTCCCACATTTTGCGCTCGGGGGAGAGCTTGGTGCCACCTACTGGCTGGGCGGCGATGAGGCCCTCGATGGAGGCGATGGCTTTTTGGACGTAGGGGAGTGCGGTGGCGGCACGGCCGAGGTCGGAGACGATCTCGCTGTATTCACCGAGGAGCTTGGCGAGGAGGAATTGGTAGCGGACGTTGTTTTTGTCGTCGGCGAGGATTTCGTTCACGAGCTCGATGGCGTCTTGCTTCTTTTTGCTGGCCTCGCCGGGCTGCCCGGCATCGCGGGAGAGGGAGGCGAGGGCTCCGTAGTTGCGAGCGAGGAGGTATTTCACATCTGCCCACTCGGGGAGAAGGCGATTGAGCTCTAGGAGGATGGGTACAGCTTGGTTGTGGGCTTCTTTGGCATCTGCGGCACTGAAGTGGCGTGCGATGAGGTCGGCGAGCTCGGTGTAGCCTTCGGCAAGGAGGAGAGCTTGGTCCTGATTGCGTGGACTGCTGCCGAGGACGAGCTGGCCCATTTCTTTGACGCTTTCGATGAGAGTGTCGAGGGCTTCTGGGATTTTACCGGAGTCGCGTTGGCTGATGCCTTTGCCGTAGCGAGCACGGGCGAGGATGAATTTTTCATCGCCGAGGAGATCTCCACCGAGGAGCTGTGGGTCCAGGATGACGGGGATGCGAGAGAGGGCGGTCTCTGCATCGGCGGAGTCGCCATTGCGCTGACAGCGGAGGCCGTATTCGAGCCAAGCGCGGGCGGATTCGTCGCGGGCGAGGCGATTTTTCGGATCGGCGGCGAGTCCACTGTCGAGGTTGGCGGTGGCATCACGCAGGAGGGAGAGGGAGTCTGCATGGCGACCTTCACGAGTGCGGATGTCGGAGAGGAGGAGGCTGTAACGCCCGAGCCACTGCTGGTAGAGGGGTGTCTGGGCAGAGTTTTTGCCTTCTTTGATGAGTGAGTCCGCCTGATCGCGTGCTTTGGTGAGGAAGGTGATGGCCTGGGCGGTGTCGTGGAGGCGGAGGTGGATCTGGCCGATGTTGCCGTAGGCGCGGAGTCGCTCGACGCCGAGGCTGGGGTCGTTTTCCAATGCGGGGAGGCCACGGGTGCAGAAGCTGAGGGCGTCTTGGAGCCGCTCGCGGGAGAATTCTGCTTCGAGGTGGTTGCCCGAAGGTGTCTGGAGGAGCTGGGTGAGGAATTGATCGACGGCGCTCTGGGAGTGCTGGAGATTGGTGTCGGCGGTGAGCTTGGCGGTGCGGGCCTGATCACGCTCGCCGGTGAGGGTGGTGATCTGGGTGTGGAGGCCGTCGGTTTCTGTTTTGTGGCTGCTGTGCAGGGTGTTGATGGTCATCTCTGCGTTCTGAGCACGGCGCAGGGTCATGAATCCGTAGAGGATGGTGAGTGCGAGCCCGCCGAGGAGGATGGCGGCAGCGGCCTGGAGGCTGCGGACTTTTTTGACCTGGCGGACACGCTCGGCGGTGGTCTGCTCGCGGGATTCTTCGAGGAGGTAATCGCTTTCGAGCACCTCGAACTCGCGGACGATCTCGCGTGCGTCGGTCCAGCGCTCGGCAGGATTGAGGTCAAGGCAGCGCTCGATGATGTTGCGGCGGCGGTCTTCCCATTTGGACTGGGCGGGGTGCGGCCAGGTGATCTTCGGCTGGGCGCGGATGGCGGCGATGACTGCGGCACCGCTGATCTGGTAGGGATGGCCGGTGCTGGCGGCCTGATTGGCACGGGCGAGCTGGTCGTCCCAGGCTTTTTGCCCACGGGGGAGGGTGCCTGTGAGGAGCCGGTAGGCGAGGACGCCGAAGGAATAGACATCCCAGGAGGCTCCGTAGCCGGCAAAGACACCGTCGGGGTTCTCGATTTGATCGGGGCAGAGGTGGACGAAGTGGTCGTGGATGTCGAGGTGGTGGATGCCACCGATCCAGCCCTGGGCCGCATCTGCGATGCGGATGGAGGACTCGGCATCGTCTTCGAGGAGGACATTGGCGGGACGCAGATTGCCGTGGGGGAGGCCGTGCTTATGCAGCCAGGAGAGGGCATCTGAGGTCTCGTAGATGTAACGCCAGGCCTGATCCGCAGGTAGGCCGGTGCAGGAGGCCTCCAGGGTGGGCGTCTGCCAGAGGCGGCGGCCATCGCTGTCCTTGGTCATGACGCCGACGAGGGGCATGACACTGTAGTAGGGGCTTTTGTCGAAATTAAAGCTCTCCACGCTGAGGATGCCACGGTGGCGTGGGATTTGCTGGAGGGACCGCAGGGTGGTGGAGAGGGCCTTGCGGTTGATGGCCATGCTGCTGAAGACTTTGACCGCACAGGCTTTGCCACCAGCGATGGCGCGGTAAACGGCTCCGCAGCGGCCACTGCCCACGAGGTCTTGGAGTTCATGTCCAGCGATGTCGGGCAGGCTCATGTGTAAAACGGGCTGAGTGGCAGGGTTTGAGTGGCTGTTTCCGACTGTCTCCGGGAGCAGACGGGCCGGGATGATGGCTGCAATTGGGAGTTTTCTCAATCTCCGATTGTTACGAGATGCGTGAAAATGACAAAACAGGGCCTCTAGCTACCCCCATAGGGTCATTCCAGATCGAGCATGAGAATCTGGAAAAGGTCGTGATGGCGGTCTGTCCAGACTCGGGGGTGGATGAGGGCCTCCTTTTCCAATTCGTCATCCGAGGGCGGCTGGGGGGCATGCGCGGAGAGAAAGGCCGCGTTGTTGGTAAAGAGGATGTAGTCGGTCGTCTCCTGATCGAGGTGATCGGTCTCCGTGGTGATGCGCAGGGTCTTGTAGCCGACATCGGCGGCGGTATTCTCCATGAGTGGCGCGAGGCGGAGGTAGCTGTTGGTGATGTGGACGGCGATGATGCCATCGGGCTTCATGTGGCGCTGGTAGATGGCGAAAGCCTCACGGGTGAGCAGGTGTGCGGGCACGGAGTCGCCAGTGAAGGCATCCAGCAGCAGCACATCAAACTGCTGCGAGGGCTCATTTTCCAGGGCTAGACGTGCATCACTGACGACGATCTCCAGCTTCGCCCCGCGTGCCTGGAGGTCTGGGAGGTAGGAGAAGTGCTTCTGCGCGAGGCGTGGCACATCGGGATTGATGTCGTAAAAGCGGTACGTCTGGCCGCTCTCCGCGTAGCAGGCCACCGTGCCCGCCCCCATGCCGACGACGCCCACGCGGGCATCCGGCTTGAGCTTTAAGCTATCGAGAGCCAAGCCGATACCCGTCTCATGCCCATAATAGCTCGTGGGCACACGCCGGGAGGTCGCATCCAGATTTTGCTGACCGTGGACGATGCCACCATTGCTCAACTCACGCGAATGCCCCTCCTCCCCCGCATTCCACTCAGAAACCATCAGCGTCCCATAAAAGTTACGCACCAGCTCCAGGCGATTCTCCGTGTCTTTGAAGCCGAGGCGGCCCATCCACAGCAGGCCTGCCGCCATGACTAGGCCCATGATGGCAAACAGAAGATTCCGGGGCAGACGCCGCTCCAGACCGCACCAAAAACCACGCAGCAGCACCACGCAGGCCACAAAGAAGGCCACCATCAGCCCACCGGGCCACTCCGCATGCGTCACAAAGAGTTTCGGGGCCGCTAGGCTGACAAAAAGCCCCCCGAGAGCTCCCCCAGCAGACATGTGGAGGTAAAAGCTCGTGAGACGGCTCGGGCTGGGCTTCAGCCGAGCCAGCTCGCCATGACAGATCATGCAGGCGAGGAACATCGCCGCAAAGGCCCAGCCCAGCTCGAAGGCGTAATTCGGATCGAGCTCAAAATTCTCCAAATCCTCTCCCAGCACAGGCTGGAGCCAGGATTCGTTCGCTGAGAGCCAGGTAGTGACCTTGTCCCAGCCGTTCGACTCCTTTTGCAGATTCTCCATCGTGCAGGTGAGAAAGAGGATGGGCAGCGCAGGTAGAGCCCACAGCAGCGGCACCCTCGCATACCAGGCCTCCCGCTCAAAGCAGATGATGAAAGTCACCAGGTACAGACTCAGCGGCACCACCCACATAAAGGGGATCACCGCCACATCGCGGGAAACATGGCTGGTAGCCCCCAGCAGCACCGCACTGGCCAATGCAGGCAGAAAAACCCACATCATCCGCCGCCACAATGAAGGGGGCTCATCCAAAACGGGTACTTTTTCCTGCGCAGAATTTTCCGCAGCATCCGTGCGGCAGCGGTCTAGCCACAGTGCTGCCAAAGTGAGCACGGCATACCCCCCAAAAGCCCAGGACCACGCCTTTGCCAAAGTCTCCACATCCCAACGCGGCTCAAAAAAGAAAGGAAAGCTCAACAGCGCCACTAGGGAGCCGATATTCGACAGCGCATAGAGCCGCCAAGGGCTGCTACCCGGCATGCCACGCGTGAACCACACCTGCACCAGCGGACTGGTACTAGAGAGCATGAAATACGGCAGCCCCACACACACCAGCAGTAGAGTAAGGATTCGCCAGCTCGGCTCTGCACCGTCTGCGGCAGGCTTCCAGGCATCTGTCGGGATGATCGGCAACAGTGCCGCTGCGAATGCCAACATCGTGAGGTGAATGATGGCCTGCCTGCGGCCCGGCAGCCGCCCCAGGATATGGGCATAGGTGTAGCCCAAAAAGAGCGTGATCTGGAAGAAGAGCATGCACGTCGTCCACACCCCTGGACTGCCGCCAAACCAGGGCAGGATGTATTTGCTGATCAGCGGCTGGACCTGGAAGAGCAAAAAAGCACTCAGAAGGCTCAAAAGACTCAAAATGAGCGAAAAAAGGATGGGGGAGGGAGCTACGCGGCGCATGGCCCTGAGTGGGGTAAAAGTGGCAAAAAGCCCGAATAGTCTGCGGGAGACAGAATGGACGGCTGGGGAGACAAAAAGGCCCCGAGGCTCCCACAGTCCGCCGTTTTTGGGAAGGACGATTTCCGGCGTTCAGTCGAGAAACCGAATATTTTATAAATTTTACCATTTAATCCTCATATATATAGAATACGTGCTTTTTAACTCTTGAAAGAACCTGTGAGATGTTATATTTATGGTAATTAATATTTTATAGCCCACATTACGCCATGAAGTTACTCTCGAATTTTGCGCCCAATCGCCTCTCCCGACTGCGGAGAGGGTCCATTGGCCCGAGTGGTTCCCCCTTGGCTCAAAAGGCGAGGTCATCGCTCCCTGGTGGTTTTAGCTTTGTAGAGGCCATTTTCACCATCGCCATCATCGGCATCATGTCCTCGATCGTAGTGGCCTCCATCAGTCGCGTCGCCTCAGATGCGAACCGTGCCGTGGCTAGGAATCTCCAGGTCAGCATCCAGTCTGCTCTGACGCAGTATGTCATCGACCAGACCACCAATTCCACCACGGGGCGGCTGCGGAGTCTGGAGGCCGTGCGGGCCGAGTACAATGATAGCGGCCTAGAGACGATGCACCGCTTTAACCTACTGATCCCGCGGCCTGCATCTGGCTCGACGCCAGCGAGCCCAGGCTATCTCGATCAAACGACGGTGGATCACATTTTAGAGTACTCCACTGGCCAGACCCAGAAGCTACGTAGCGCCGCACTCGATAACTTGGGCGAGTGGCTGGAACTCCCAGATTGGGAGACCGGCGGGGAGCCGACAGTCATTTTCAAAAGACCCTAAAGTAGCGGCAACTGCACAACGACTATGAATACCCCTACCCGACTAACAATATGGCCCGCTGTGTGGAGCACACAGAGTCTGCGCCGCGCCTTCTCCCTGGTGGAGATGATGGCCTGCGTGTCGATCATCGGCATCGTGGCTTTCATGGCCATCCCATCGGTCACGCGCATGCACTCAGAAAGCATCCGCAAGAACGCCATCTCGAAGTGTGAAGGGCTGAACATGGCGAAAGCCAGCTTCATCCAGATGTATGGCCGCACCCAGGCCAATGCGGTGTGGCAGGCGAAAAATGACCAGCAGCGCTATGACCTGCTGCGCCCCTACCTCTCCTTCGCAGAGGCTCTTTTCATCAATTACATGCCAGAAGGCTTCAGCACGAACCTGTCGGACAACAGCCTGCTGAATCTCTCCAAGGTGCCGCTGGTGAATTCCACGTCGAACGAAAGCATCTCCTACTGAAGAGCCTCTCCACATGCGCTTTTTCGCCCGCTCAACTTCCGAAATCTGCTCCGCCCGCCCTTTGCGCGGACGCAGTGGTTTTTCAATGTCGGAGCTGGTCATCGTTATCTCCATCCTCGGCGTCTTGAGTGGGCTGGCCGTGTCTGGTTATGGAAATCTGCTGGAAAGCTCCAAGGCCGTGCTGGCTCAGGAGCGAGTGGAGGCACTCAACCAATCGGTGTACCGTTTTGCAGAAGAAAACTTCGAGCAGACCTTCCCACGTATGAATGGTAGCGCGGTGGACGAGACAGCGGTCTTGCAGATGCTGCAATACGAGAACCCCGAGCCTGAAAATCCGGCACGTCAGCGCTCCATGCCTGCGGCCCCTTATTACGATCCACGCTATCGCCCCGTGGCCACAGCTGAGACGGATACTTACCGCATCCGCTGGACCGGACGCATGTATGAACTGATCCGCAATGGCAGCACCGGTATCGGGCTGCTGATGAACTTCGACGGATCGGACTTCACGACTCCTTACACCTATCCAGAATCCTATCGGATGTCCGGCAGATGACCGCAATCACAGGCCGCCAGACTCCAGACCGCGCACCCCATGCCCGCCCTTCTCAACATTCCCAATACGGCACAATCCGCCTCCAAATCCTTTGGAGAAGCGAGTAGTCCGTCTGCGCCAAATATCGACAATCGACCCGCCGCGATCCTTTCCATCGAAGGACTCGCACTCCAACATAACATGATCCCTCTCACGCTGCTGCGTGAGAGCTGCTCCCCCGAAGCGGAGCGAATGGTGCGCAAGCTCGGCCGCGTGCCGTATGTGGCCGATCCGTGGCTACCGATCACGACTCTGGGGCCACTACTCGTCATGGCCCATCATAATCCCAGGGCCGGAGATCTCTGGGGCGTGCCGCCATTCCTGGTCATCAAGGTACTCATCACCGCCGAGCAGTATCAAAACACACGCAAAGAGCTGGTGCAGCGCTTTGGCCAGATGCCGATCAATCAGAGCAACACGATCGAGTCTCTCCAGCCGGCCAATTTCAAAGAGCTGGGGCTCGAAGGCACCTATCAATGGCTACTAGCACATTATCCCTACGAACCTTCTGAGATCACCAAGCTCAACGGCTTTTACGAAGCGCAGAAGGGCAAGGCAGACAAACTCGCCATCACGCATTTCAATGTGATGCAGCGTAATTTGGGCATCGCATTGCAGCACCTCGTCAGTGGTGGCAAGCAGATGGTCTTCAGTGCTGCGGAGGCCCAGCGCCAAAATCATTTCCCCCTGCCCTTGCTGGAGCGTCACTGCGTCTATCCCATCTACATCGGCAAGAATGTCGTCTTCATGCTCAGTGACTCGGGTGATTGCTATCGCTTCGAGGATGAGTGGGTCTCCATGGGCCATCCCGTCGTCAAAATCGTGCCCGTCCTGGCCGATCTGGCCACCATCCGTGATGCCATCAACCGTGCCGGGGCCACCTTCGATAAAAGTGGCGTCGCTGACATGGAGAGCGTCACGCTCAGCGTCGTGGATGATGCCAATGTCGTCGAGATCTACCCCGATGACATGAACGCCATCAATCCCCAGGCACAGGGCGTCGCGCCGGAGGATTTGGTGAAGTGGGCACTCTACACAGCCATCCGCTGCCGTGCCTCCGACTTGCATCTGGAGAAATTTTACAGCTTCACCCGATTCCGTGCCCGCATGGACGGCTGCATGAAGACCATCCTCACCGCGCATGAGAGCCAGCTCAATCGCTTCGTCGCCCTGATCAAAAACTGGGCCGGCATGAGCCAGACCCGCGCAGAGTGCCAAGATGGCCGCCTCGCACTCTCGATCGGCAAGCGCCGCGTGGATGTCCGTATCGCTGCGGTGCCCACTCGCCGCGAGTTCCAGAAGGTCATCATGCGCTTCCTCGACAAGCAGGATGGCGTGAAGCGCCTCAGCGACTTCAACCTCGGCCAGCGGCAGATCGACATCCTGACCCGCACCATGCAGCGGGATCAGGGCCTCGTCCTCGTCACTGGCCCTACTGGATCGGGTAAAACGACCACGCTTTATGCCCTGCTCAACAGCGTCAATGACGAAGGCGTCAACATCCAGACCATCGAGGACCCCATCGAGTACGAGATCGAAGGCATCAATCAGACGCAGACGAACAACTCCCGCGGGCTCGATTTCGCCAACGGCCTCCGCTCCCTCCTCCGTGCTGACCCAGACATCATCCTCATCGGTGAATCACGCGATGCCGAAACTGCGGGTGCCGCTGTGAATGCCGCCCTCACCGGCCATCTGGTGCTCACCACTCTCCACGCGAACGATTCCCTCCGCGCCATCACCCGACTGCTGAGCATGGGCGTGGAAAAATACCTCCTCTCCGACTCCATCGCCCTCTCCCAGGCCCAGCGACTCGCCCGCAGGCTCTGCACCTATTGCAAACAGCCCATCCCCGTGCCGCAAGAGGTACAGGAGCTCCTCGCCAAGCAACAAGTCATCACCGCACCCGTCACCACACCCATCTTTCAGGCCCGTGGCTGCGATGAGTGTCATAACACCGGCTACTCAGGCCGTGTCGCCCTCATGGAGATCTGTGAAGTCAGCACCGAGCTACGCGACCTCATCGAAGAAGCTGCTCCCATGTCCGCCATGCGTGCTGCCGCCTTCAAGACCGGCTTCCGCTCCCTTTACCAAGAGGGCCTCGTCCAGGTCCTCGCCGGGCATACCTCACTCGATGAGATCAAGTGCCTCAGCTACACCGCCATGTGATTTCCAAGTTCAAATAAGCCCTCTCAACCCATCCTCATTTATGGAACTCCCCACCGTCACCATCACTCGTGAGCCTACACTAAGCCCGAACAGCCTCCTGCTGATCGATGACGAGCCCCATGTCCTCGCCGTCGGCAAAGCGATCCTCTCCTCCCAGGGCTTTAGCGTCATCTGCGCCACCTCTGGTGAGCAGGCACTCGACCTCATCCGCCATGCACACAGCATCGGCAAAAGCTACGCCGCCGCCTTGCTCGACCTCACCATGCCTGGCGGTGCCTCTGGCTTCGATGTGCTCGAAATGATCCGCGCCGTAAACACGGACCTACCCGTCATCGCCTGCAGTGGCTACTTCCAAGAAGACGCCCGCGAGCTCTGCCAGGCCATCGGCTTCTACGACATCCTCTCCAAGCCTTTCCATATCGAAACCCTCGCCATCACCGTGCGTCGCGCCATCAACGGTGAGGCAGCTCCCCGCAGTGTCGCCGCACCCGCGTTCGCCTCTGCCCCGATCACACAATGGGGCTGATCGCCGCAGCACCTGCCTCCACACATCGCCTGACATCTCTGCACCGCCTGCATGAAATCTTTTGCCCTGTTCATCAATCGCCACACCCTCCTAGGACTCAGCTCCGTGGTGGTCGCGGTCGTTGTGAATGCGGCTGTTTTCTTCTGGCAGGAATACGCCACGCTCAGACACTCCCAGGCGGGCTACCTCGGTGCCGTCGCCCTCTCGGGCCAGTTCGAGCTCGATCGCATGCAGATCACGGAGGAGCAGTTTGCAGGCCGCACACCGCTACCCGCAGATACCGCATCACTCCTGCGCATGCGGGTCGATACCATCGAGATAGCGCCCTCTCTCACCACCCTCGGTCTTGAGTGCCTCTTGGTCCCCGTAGATGTCCCAGGACTCGCCGACATGGTCAAGCCACTCATCCTCCGCGCACCCACCCACGCCTGGGATGCACGCCAGACAGATCCAGGCGTCATTGAGGGCCTCATTCAGCGTGTCCGCCAGGGAGCCACCCTCGTCACCGCAGACTCACGTCAGCAGCGCTCCCTCAGCTACATGGATCATAGTCTCTGGAGCCTCGCCGCCGTCCCCATTCATCGCAAAGGCGACCCCCGCACCGCCGCAGTCCTCCTCGTGCGTCAGCCTCTCGTTCAGCTAGGCCACATTCTTTCCCCTGCACGGCTTTCCATCCCCCTGCTCGCCACCTTTTGCGGCATCTTCATCGCCGTGCTCGGCTTCATCGCCATCGCCAAGGCCAGCTCCTCCAAGCTCTCCGCCATCGTCCAGGCATTCCGCCAGATGCGCCTGGGCAATCTCGGCATCCGCCTACCCCAGGGCGGCATCGGCGAAATGGCAGCCCTCTCCCAGGAGTTCAATCAGACCCTCGAGCGCATCCAGGAAGAAGACCTGCGGAAGCAAACCATGCTCACCGAGTTCGAAGGAGCCCGCAGGCAGGCAGAAGTCGCCACCGCCGCCAAAAGCGACTTCCTCGCTAACATGTCGCATGAGATTCGCACGCCCATGAACGGCATCATCGGCACCACCAGCCTCCTCATTGAAATGGGCCTCGATCCTGAGCAGGAAGAGCTCGTCCGCATGATCCGCTCCTCCGGTGAGAGCCTCCTCCACGTCATCAATGACATCCTCGACTTCTCCAAGCTCGAAAGCGCCAAAATGGAGATCGAAAACATCCCCGCCGACATCGAAAAACTCCTCAGTGAAACCATGGACGTCTTCTCCCACCGCGCTGCGGAGAAAGGCATCGAGCTCAATGTCCACATCGACCCCGCCCTCACACGCCGCTTCATGGGCGACTTCCAGCGCGTGAAGCAGATCCTCGTCAACCTCGTCGGCAACGCCCTAAAATTCACCGAAAAGGGCGAAATCCTCCTCTTCGTCCGCCAGATCGCCCGTCAGGTGCCCGGTGGCGGCGAAAAAACCGTCCTCCACTTCTCCGTCCGCGACACCGGCATCGGCATCCCCGCAGAAAAGCTCGGCATGCTCTTCCAGGCCTTCACCCAGGCAGACGCATCCACCACACGCAAATACGGCGGCACAGGACTCGGACTGGCCATCTCCAAAAAACTCATCCGCCTCATGAATGGCGAGATCTCTGTCGTCTCCGAGGTCGGCAAAGGCTCCGACTTCTTCTTTGAAATCCCCCTCACTGTCGCCCCAGATGGCGAAGAGCGATCCGAAGAAATCGCCTGGATCGACGTCGTCAAAAACCGCCCCGTCGTCTTCCACAGCGGCCATCCCACCACCCAGCAAGTCCTCAATCAATGCCTCTCCGCCTGGAGCATGCGCATCAGCATCCTCAAAGAGCGCTCCATCGACGACCTCGACACCCTCCTCGATGAATCCGGCATCTTCATCCTCGACTGCACACGCCTCCGTCCAGAAGACGCCCAGCCACTCCTCCGTCACGCCGCAGCCAAAGGGGCCGCCATCATCACCCTCCTCCCCATCACTCGCGCGAAGCTCGACCGCGAAAAATTCTCGCCCCCCGTCGGCTGCCGCCACCTCACCCTCTCCAAGCCCATCAAGCGCCGCGACATCCTCCGCGCCCTCTCCGAGCTCTATCGCATGCCGCGCCGCGTCGTCGTCGCCTCCCCCGTGCTCAATGCACCACCGCTCTCCATCCCAGCACCCATCCTCGTCCCCACAGCCGCGCCCGCCCCACCCGTCCTGCGCTCCGCAGCATCACCGCCCGCCTTCCAGGGCACTCCGCAGATGCCACTCATGGCCCAAGTGGCCACCTATGCCTCCCAGCAGATCTCACCACCTACCCACGACTCCGCTGCATCTGTCCCAGCCTCCCCACAGCCCTTCAGCGACCTCCAGAGTAGCTTTGAAACCAGCATCGTAGGCTCCCGTGCAGCCGCAGGCGGGCACGATGCCCAAATCTCCATCACCACCAACCGCGCCATCGCCAAAGCCGCCAAAGCCGACGGCGGTGACAACTTCGCACGTCAGCACCCCGCCACCATCCTCCTCGTCGAAGATCAGCCCCTCAATCAAAAGATCGCCTGCATGCTCCTGCAGCGCCTCGGCTACACCAAAGTGGACATCGCCAACAATGGCCAAGAGGCCGTGGACATCAGCGCCTCCAACTCCTACGACATCGTCTTCATGGACCTCCAGATGCCCGTCATGGGCGGCATCGACGCCACCCGTGCCATCCGCAGCAACTTCAATCTCAAAAAACAGCCCAGCATCATCGCCATGACCGGCCACGCCCTCGTCGGCGTCAAAGAAGAATGCCGCGAAGTCGGCATGAACGCCTTCCTCACCAAGCCCGTCAGCCTCGATGACTTCCGCCGCGCCATCCCCCCAGCCCTCTCCAGCGGTGCCGCCAAAGTGCTCCTCACCCTCTGAAGGCCGATTTTTCGTCCAAAATCTCCCCGGTTAAAACCTATTGGATGTGACGTTCTCATCCCACTACCATGTTTTGCCGCCGAATCGACCACCCACACTCTCGCCGCGAATTCCTCAACCGTGCCGGTTGCGGATTCGGAGCCGTCGCAGCCGCCGCGCTAATGAATGAGCCCCTTTTGGCCGCACCGAAGGATCTCAGCCCCATTTTGACCAAACTGCCCAACAAGCTCGGTCAGGCCAAAAGCGTCATTTTTTGCTTCATGGAGGGCGGCCCCAGCCATCTCGATACTTTCGACCGCAAACCGCTCCTCAACCAGCTCGCAGGCCAAAAACTACCCTCCAGCTTCAAAGTCCCCGTCTTAGCCATGGGCGAGAGCGACGCCCCGCTCTTCGCATGTAGCCGCACCTGGAAAAAATACGGCCAAAGCGGCCTCGAAATCAGCGACTGGTTCAAACACGTCGGCGAACACGCCGATGACATCGCCGTCATCAACTCCTGCGTCTCCGACGGCATCAATCACGCCGGTGGCGTCTGCCAAATGAATACAGGCAGCATCTTCGGCGGCAGACCATCCCTCGGCGCCTGGGTCAACTACGGACTCGGCAGCGAAAACCACGATCTACCCGGCTTTGTCGTCATCAAAGACAGCGAAGGCACCGTGGTGAATGGCGTGCGCAACTGGGGCAGCGGCTTCATGCCCAGCATCTATCAAGGCGTCGAATTCAGCTCCGAAGGCACCCCCATCAAATACCTCGACAACCCCAAAGGCCTCAGTGACCGCCGCCAACGCGACAAGCTCGACCTACTAGCGACTTTGAACCGCGACTACGCCTCCATCCGCAGCGACAACACCGAGCTGGAGGCCCGCATCCGCTCCTACGAGCTCGCCTACACCATGCAGGCAGAGGCCCCCACCGCTGTCGATCTCAGCAAAGAAAGCGAAAGCACCAAAGCCCTCTACGGCATGAACTACCCAGAAACCGCCGTCTATGGTCGCAACTGCCTCCTCGCCCGCCGCCTCGTCGAGCGTGGCGTGCGCTTTGTGCAGCTCTACAGCGGCGCCGGAAGCAAATGGGACAGCCACTCCAAACTCGAAGAAAACCACGGCCGCCTCACTGCCGCCGTCGATCGCCCCATCGCAGGCCTCCTCACCGACCTCAAACAGCGCGGCCTCCTCGATGAAACCCTCGTTATCTGGGGCGGCGAATTTGGCCGCACCCCCATGAGCGAGCAAGGCGCAGGCCGTGACCATAATCCCACCGGCTTCACCATGTGGATGGCCGGCGGCGGCGTCAAAGGCGGCCAAGTCCTCGGTGAAACCGACGACCTCGGCCTCTACGCCGTCCGGGACCGCATGCATGTCCACGACCTGCACGCCAGCATCCTCGCCCTCATGGGCGTCGATCACACCCGCCTCGTCTATCCCCACAAAGGCCGCCCCGAGCGCATCGACCTCAACGAAGGCAACGCCAACACCAAACTCATGGCGTGACCGGTCGGCTGCGCCGGAATGACGAAACCGCACCTCTCCTCAGCCATTCGTCATTCTGCATTCAATTTCGTTAAGTGATGAAGGGATTGCCGCAGATTCAGGAAAGCCACAGACTGGATTGTTCAGAGAAGTAATCTGCGGCAAAGATCATGGGTAATCGTAACTTAACGACATTCTGCATTCGCCATTCTCTCGCCCATGAGCACCGACATCGACCAAACCGAATCCTACCTTCGCCTGCTCACCCAGCATGACCGCTGGCTCGCGGCCTACGTGCACAGCCTCGTCTCCCACACAGCCGATGCAGAAGACATCCTGCAGGAAGTCAAAATCACCCTCTGGAAGCAATTCGCCCGCTTTGAACAAGGCACAAACTTCCGCGCTTGGGCACGCACCATCGCCACGCACCAGATCCTCAATTACCGCCGCGCCAAAAAGAAGCACCAGCACGAAGAAATCGACGAAGCCTTCATCCAAGCCGTCGCCGCCGAAATCGACCGCCGTGGCGACTCCCTCGACCAGCGAGCCGAAGCACTCTACACCTGCCTCCGCAAGCTCCCCGACGCCCACCGCAAAATCGTCCTCTGGCGCTACCAAGAAGACTGCGGCATCGAAGACATCGCCGCCAAAAGCGGACGCACCGTCGAAGCCGTCTATCGCCTCCTCAGCCGCATCCGCCTGAGCTTGAACGACTGCATCACTCGGCAGCTGACGCATTCATGAACTGTGCACGGTCACCAGATCGGATGAACTAGGCTAAGGGATTTCGCCTTAGGGAGCGAGTTTTATTGGGGTTAAGATGAGGGGGCTTTCAGTCAGCCAGACGTTTTGACACGGTGAATCCGTGAAGCAGCACCCTTCCTTGTATTTCATGCTTTGATGCCTGCCAGGATTCAATCATTTTGCCAATATTAGTCTTTCGAGGCTCGAGTGTCGGGTCATAGGCAAGAACCTCCTCTGCAACCTCTAGAGCTGCGTCACGATCGTGTTCACCTCGCAGAATTCCGTACCAAGCAGAACGCCGTATCGAGCCGATGGAGTAGTTCCCTGGAAGAAGCGTAGGGGTGTCCAGGCGCACCAGGACTTGGCGCAATCTTGTGAGATCTGCCTCACGCATTGCCATGGCATCATAAGCGCTCAAGCTCAGGTTATCCGTGGAATAGACTCCATCGGGTGAATGTTTTTGTGCTATTTCCAAAAATAATAGGGATGCAGCTCTCTCTATCGTTTATTTGTCGAAAACCCTCCCGCTTTTTCTCGATCCCGAGTCCCAGGCAAAAAAAACGCGGACCGTTGCCGGTCCGCGCTTGGATTTGACTCGATGGTGGTCTCTTAGACGTAGCTGGCTTGTTGGCCTTTGATGTCGCGCTTCTTGATCCAGGGCATCAGGCTGCGGAGGCGGGCACCGGTCTTCTCGATGGGGTGCTTCTCGCCGTCTTTGAGCAGCTTGTTGAACTTCTTGTAGCCGGTTTCGGTCTCTTTGATCCATTCCTTGGCGAACTTGCCGGTCTGGATGTCTTTGAGAGCGGCTTTCATGCGCTTCTTGACGGATTTGTCGATGATTTTCGGTCCGACCTTCACATCGCCCCATTTGGCTGTTTCGGAGATGGAGAAACGCATGCCGGCGATGCCTGCTTCGTTCATGAGATCGACGATGAGCTTGAGCTCATGGAGGCACTCGAAGTAGGCCATCTCAGGGCTGTAGCCAGCCTCGGTGAGGACTTCGAAGCCTGCCTGGACGAGGGCGCTGGTGCCGCCGCAAAGAACGGTCTGCTCGCCGAAGAGGTCGGTTTCGGTTTCTTCCTTGAAGGTGGTCTCGATGACACCGCCGCGGGTGCCGCCGATGCCGTGCGCCCAGGCGAGGGCGATCTTCTTGGCCTGCTTGTCGGCGTTCTGATGGATCGCGATCAAGGAGGGCACGCCCTTGCCTTCGGTGTACTGGCGGCGGACGATGTGGCCGGGGCCTTTCGGGGCCACCATGATGACGTTCACGTCCTTCGGCGGGACGACGGTCTTGTAGAGAATGGCGAAGCCGTGGGAGAAGAGCAGTGTCTTGCCCTTGGTGAGGTTCGGGGCGATGTCTTTCTTGTACACGCCACCGATCTTGGTGTCTGGCACAGCGACGAAGATGACGTCTGCGGCTTTGACGGCATCTGCGGTGTCGAGGACCTTCAGGCCTTTTTCTTCGGCGACGGCGCGGCTCTTGGAGCCTGGGTAGAGGCCGATGACGACTTTGACGCCGCTCTCTTTGAGGTTGAGTGCGTGGGCGTGGCCTTGGGAGCCGAAGCCGATGACGGCGCAAGTCTTGCCTTTGAGAGGAGCGAGGCTGGCGTCTTTTTCAGTGTAGATTTTGGCGGGCATTGTGTGATCTGGTTTAAGGGGCGGCGATACTGGGGCATGGCCCATCATGGGTCAAACGCCTTTTTCCCGGCCTGTGAGCGGTATCCTGGCCTGTTTTGCGCACTCCTTCGGGGGCAAAAAGCACCTCAGTTTGTTTTCGTGTCCGCCTTGTCGGAGTGCTCAGTGCTTAGTGCGAAGTCGGATTTCCACGCCATGCGGATGTCTCTACTAAGCACTGAGGACTGAGCACTTTTTCTGAGACGAGTTTTACTGCTTCTTCTCGGTGGCGGCCTCGCGCTCCTGGCGCTGGCGCTGCCATTCTTCCCCTGCGAGCTGGCGGTAGAGGTCTTTGAGCTTGCGAAAGCGCTCGATGCGCTCGGCGGGCTGGGCGGCTTCGAGCTGGCTGATGGACTCGCGGATGCGCGGGAACTGCATGATGCGATCGTGAAAGCGGCGTGTCTCCTCATGCCGACCAGGACGTGCGACGGACATGGTCTCTGCTCCGAGGCGTGCAGTGGCAGCGCGGGCGAAGTCGGGCGACTCGGGCGGCGGGAGCTGGGGGAGGCCGCGCTCGTCCATGGGGTAAGGTGGACGCATCTTTTCTAAGATCGCCGCGATGCGTGGATCTTGGCGGCTCATTTTGTCGTGCAGCACGCGACGCACTTTTTCATTGGCCTTGAGGGCCTCATCACGGGCGGCGAGCACGTCGGGGTCGTTCCAGTTTTTTTCAAAAGCCTCACGTAGGAGTTTTTTGTCTTCCTCACTGAGTTTTTCAAATCCCGGCGGTGGTGAACGCATTTTTCCGCTGCCGCCAGGGCCACCATTGTATTTGCCGGGGCCTCCTGGGTCACCTGGACCACGGCGGGGGGGCTCGCCAGGCTTTGGCGGTGGTTTGGGCCCTTCAGGTGGCTGCGCAGATGCAACGAGGCTGAGAGCGGAAAAGGCGATGATGAGGCGCTTCATGATCATGGGGGATAAAAACCACCTTTGAGGGAGAAAGTTGCACTTGGGCGTCACTTCACACGTTCGAGTTTCAGCAGCGGTGCGGCGCTGGAGGCGAACTGGGCGACGTAGAGGTTCCCCTCAGCATCGACAGCGACGCCATGCGGGTGGATGAAGGTTTTTCCATCGCTGCGCATGGGCTGAAGGACGCCTTTTTCATCATACGTGGCGGGAGGTGCGCCGATATTGGAGATGATGCGCCACTGCGCATCGACGATGGAGATGAAGCCGGGGGCATTTTTGTCCTTGGGCCACTGATCGCCGAGATGAGGCACGATGGCGTTTTTTCCAAAGAGTACGATGTCACGCGGATTCCCACCTGGCATGGTAATGATGTCGATGAGCTGCCCTCCGGGCGTGAAGCGGCGTATCTCTTGCTGATCGCTCATGCCGATGATGATGCGCGGCGTGCCATCGCGGTCATCGAATGCGCCGCCATGGGGTCCCCAGTGCTTCAGGTGATCTCGCTCGGCCCCGAGTGTGCCGCCCCAGGCTCGCTGAAAGCTGCCATCTGCGGTGTAGTGGAGGATGTAGTCCTTTCCGTAGCCATCAAAGGCCGCGAAGGAGCCATCTGGGAAGTGGATGGTCTTGGAGGGACGGTATTCCTTGGCGTCTGCGTGTAGTTTGGCCTCTGCGGGCCAGGGATAGGCAGCGAGTTCTTTGCCATCGAGGGTGAGCTTCCGCACCTCATGGAGCTGCGTATCGGTGATGTAGAGGACTTCGATACCGTCCTGGCGCAGGAGGCTCATGCCGTGGGCTCCTGGCATGCGAGCGGTCCATTGAGCAAGGAGGGCACCGCTCTTGGAGTCGAGGATGATGACGTTATTCCGCGCATCATCGGTGAGGAAGAAAAGTCGGCCCTGGGAGTCGATGGCGCAGGCGTGGCCGTTTTTGATGTGTAGTCCTGCCAGCGCTGAATGTCCCCATCCGGGCACCACACGGTAGCGGAAGGCTCCCTGCCCGAGTATCTCCGCCTCCTGTGCGGCTGCGCGGTGCAGGCTCAGGATGCAAATGAATGCGAAAATGCAGAAAAGGCGGCTCATAACACGGCATCCATGCATCAAGGCACCACGACTGGCATCTGCAAAAAATAGCGGGACGGCTGTGAGGCCGTCCCGCGTGGATACGAATGAGCTGATTCGGATGGTGAGGGCTGATTAGGCTGCGTCCTTCGGCTTGTCGCCACCTTCGGGCTTCGGAGCATCGGGCTTGTCACCGCCTTCACGCTTCGGGGCATCGGGCTTGTCGCCGCCTTCACGCTTCGGGGCATCGGGCTTGTCGCCGCCTTCACGCTTCGGAGCATCAGGCTTGTCGCCGCCTTCGACGGGTGGGCGGCGGAAGCCACCTTCGCCATCACGCGGAGCACCGCCAGGGCCACGATCACCATCTGGACGGCGGAAGCCACCACCAGGGGCCCCGCCTTCACCACCAGGGCGCATGCCGCCACGGCTCATCATTTCGCGGAGCTTGGTCATCGCGGTGACGAATTCTTGTTCGGTAACGCTACCGTTGCCGTCTGCGTCCATGCGCTTGAAGCTCTCTTTGGGATCGCCAAACATGCCACCGGGGCGACCGCCAGTAGGCGGACCACCAGGTCCACGCTCACCATCGGGGCGACCACCTTCTGGGCGGGGACCATCGGGGCGTCCGCCTTCTGGACGCCCACCTTCTGGACGGGCACCACCTTCTGATCCAGGTGGACGGCGGAAGCCGCCTTCACCGCCGCCAGGAGGGCCGCCTTCACCACCAGGGCGACGCATTCCACCCTCACGCATGCGCTGGGTGATCTGACCGAACTCCTGCTGGTCGATGAAGCCGTCGCTATTGGTATCTGCTTTGCCAAAGCGGTCTTCGCTCTCCTTACGGTTCATGGCGGAAAACTCGTCTTTGCTGATCTTGCCGTCTCCATCCGTGTCGGCACGTTTGATGAACTCTGCGAGGCGTCCAGCGGCATCACCGCCTGGGCCACCGGGGCGTGGGCCACCCTCTGGCGGACCTTTGGGGCGCTCGCCCTCCTGTGCATTGACGAACGTGGCGCTGAGGCAGATGAAGCCCAGGCCGCAAATGAATGAGAGAGTCTTTTTCATAATGGATGTCTGTTGGGTTGTGCGCTTTGGCGAGGGGCTGAAACCGCGCCCTCCGCATCCAGTTGCGCGGTGCTGCATAAAAAATCTTCATGCCTGCGTGCTAGCCCTGTATGCGGAGGTGTGCATCATGGTCGCTGTGATGACCTACCGCCTCCTTCCACGCCCTTTGCCGATCTTTTGTGTCATGCTGCTCACGACACTGACTGCCTGCTCACAAAAAAGGTCTCAGGACGACGCTGGCCTGCTCAATCCACGCCTACGGACGCCTCCGAGCACGCAGCAGCGCCTAGATCGTCTCAATGACATCACTGAGCCACACACCGCCGGGATGGAGCAGCGGCTCGAGCGCTCGAACGAGCTGGCTCGGCGTCATTTACGCCCCAGCATGGCGGGTGACGCCACGCCTACGCGGTAAGCGACCCGCCTTCATCTCACACCACATCACTGCGCAGGCCGCAGGTCAAAGCAGACGAGCTTGTCCTTCTGTCGCACGATGAGCTTACCATTGGCGAGCGCAGGCGAGGAGCAGCCTAGGGCATCTGTCTTGGCACGGCCCAGTTGCTCATACGCAGTGGGAGTGGCTTTCACCATGCGGACGTGAGTGCCGTTGTTTTCATAGACGAGCAGTTTGCCATCCGCGAGCAGCGGTGAGGTGATGGTGCTATTGATCTCATTGGCCACCCACTTCTCTGCGCCTGTGATCAAGTCGATGCATTGATGCTTTTCACCGCAGCAGAGATAGACGAGGCCGTCGTGAATGATGGGACTGCCGGTGTAACGGCGTGTGACCCAGAATTTCGACCAAGCAGCCTTCGGCTTGCCATCCGCCTGCATTTGATACGCACGCAGCCCCACTCCCTCTGTGCCGCTGTAGAGCACGAGCCAGTCTCCCTGCGCCACAGGCGTGCTCTGGCTGCCACCTTCCGCAGTCCAAAGCATGTCGCCATTTTCAGGATTCACGCCGTAGAGAGCATTGTTGCCATTGATGACGAGCTGGGGCTTTCCAGAGGCAGGTGTCCACCATGTAGGGCTGGCGGTGTTGCCTTTGGCCTGCTTTTGCTCCCAGAGGAGCTTGCCATCTGTCTTGGAAAAAGCGCATGCGGCACCCGTGGCCATATAGATGCGGTCTCCGACGATCAACGGCGATGCGGCGGGGCCTTTGATCGAGAGCGGCGTGGCCCATAGCAGCTTGCCATCATCTTCGTTCACGCAGATGAGCTCGGTGCTGAGTGCGGCATACACTTTGCCGTCGATCACCGCGCAGGTGCTGGAAGACTGGCGACCGCTGGGTTTTCCAGGCCGGGAGAACTTCCATACCTCCTTACCACTGGCTAAATCGAGACAGAGAACCACGTCCTGAGCGATCTTGACCGTATTCGGCACTGTGGCGATCATCTTTTCCTTCACATCGGTTGGGAAGCCCTCCTTATCCAACCAAGCCTGAAACTCCGCCGCATTGGCAAAGGGCTTATTTTGACGGTCTGACATCTTCGAAAGCCATTCGAGGCCGATGGCGTTCTTTCCAGCCTTGAAGCGGCTAATGACCCAGGAGCCGATGTTGATTTGCTCTTTTTCGTTGAGGTTGTCCTTCACCCATTGATCGGCCCATTCGTCAAATTTTGCGCCACGCAGCTTCGGTAGATTCAGGCGTGTTTCTTCGAGCTTCTTGGCCAGCTCCGGCGTGGTGCCACGGTGATTGAGCTGCTGCATGACCTCGGTGTCGATCTCGCGTGTCTCAGAGGGCACCCGCTCATGCCAGACGACACTGAGGAAGACTCGCTCACCACTGACGACTGGGCTGCCATGGCCACCATACTCATTGCTGGGGATGAATCCGCTCTCCCACACCTTTTTGAGGCCCTCTGTCGGGAAGCTGTCCGCGATAGGCGTGGTATCCTGAGACACGCCATTGCGATCAGGGCCGCGCCACTGATTCCAATCAGCAGCTTGAATAGGGAGAGTTAAAGCGAGCGCGGTGACGAAGAGCGTGGATTTCATACGAGGCGCATCTGAACGGTGCCTAACAGAGCGGCTTTGCAGTTTGTTCGACAAAGTTCATCGCCCTCGCAGCCAGAGGTCTCCACAGAAAAGCACCACTCCAGTCCAGATGAGTGCGAAGGATGCCAACGCGGCCGCAGTGATGGGCTCGTGATAAAGAAAAGCCCCAACCAGGAACTGACCCGTAGGAGCCAAAAACTGCAACACCCCCAGCAGCGCAAAGGGCAACTGCCGCGCTCCATGAGCGAATCCAAGAAGCGGGATCGTCGTGATGACCCCAAGCCCGATGATGAGCAGCAAATCACGCACGGACTGTGTGCCCCAGATGGAGCCCCCAGCCCCATGGCTCCAAAAGAGATACAGCACCGCCAATGGGACGCCCACCACCGTCTCCACACCCAAACCGGGAAGTGAGCCCAGTGGCGAGCGACGCCGCGCCAACCCATAAAGCGCAAAAGTGCCCGCCAACACGAGCCCGATCCATGGGAAGCGCCCCGCCAACGCCATCTGCAAAGCCACCCCACATGCAGCGGCCGCTACACTGAGTTTTTGCAGCCAAGTTAGCCGCTCACCGAGCATGACGGCACCGATGAGCACATTCAGCAGCGGATTGATGAAATAGCCGAGGCTGCACTCCAAAATACGCCCATGCTGCGCCGCCCAGACAAAAACGCCCCAATTGATGGCTAACAAAAAAGCAGACCACGCATGCGCCCGGACCAGCCTCATATCGCGCAGAGACCCCAGAAAGCCGCCCCATTCCCCGCGTAGCATCAAAAGCGGCAGGACGGTGAAGAGTGTCCAGAACACGCGCTGCGCCAGAGCCACATCACTGCCCAGGTGGCTGAGTTGCTTCCAATACACGGGTAACACACCCCAAAGTCCAAAAGCCAACATCGCACTGAGCACGGCATTGGCAGAAACACGGGGCTGATTCATGAAAATCGCCCTTTCATCCAAATCATGCGCCCTCCGGCAGCGCCACGTAGGCATCCTCATGCAGCACGGCTTTCTTGGAGCCGCCGAGGAGCTTCACCCACTCGACGAGGCACCCAAGAAAGATGATGGCGACGGCGCATAGAAAGAAACCCGTCACATACACATCGACCATGAAATTAAACTTCTGCGCAGCCCAATCACCGAGTTGCTTCTCAGTGCCACCCGCAGCGATTTTCGCTGCAAAGTCATTCGCAGCAGCCAAAAAGCCGATTTTTGGATTCGGATCGAAAATTTTGATCCATCCAGCGCTGAACGTCGCACAGAGCAAAAACGCCAAAGGAATGAGCGTGACAGCCATATAACGCGATTTGCCCATTTTGATGAGAATCGTCGTCCCGAGGCTGAAAGCGATCACCGCTAGCAATTGATTCGCAATGCCGAAAATAGGCCACAGCGTATTGATACCGCCGAGCGGGTCGATCACGCCCTGATAAAGAAAATAGCCCCATGCAGTGACAAGCACCGCACTGGCAAAAACGTTTGCCAAAAGGCTCCGCGTATTGCCCAGCGGCTTCCAGATGCCGCCCAGGAAGTCCTGTAGAATGAATCGGCCCACCCGTGTGCCTGCATCAATAGTCGTGAGAATAAACAGGGCCTCAAACATCAGCGCAAAGTGATACCAAAAGCTCATCCAACCGTCCCCAAAGGCTCGCGAGAACATCTGCGCCATCCCCACGGCAAAAGTAGGCGCACCACCCACGCGACCAAACATCGTCTCCTCACCGACATCCTTTGCCAGTTTTGTCATGCCATCCACACTCACTGGGAACCCTGCCGCAGTGATGGTGGCCACGACTTGATCAGGAGCCATCGTCTTGTTAATGCCAGCATTGATGGCGAAGTATTCACCCGGAGGCAACGCAGAAGCGGCCACCAGCGCCATCAGCGCCACGAGCATTTCCGTAACCATCGCGCCGTAGGCCACACTGCGAATATTCGACTCATTATCGAGCATCTTTGGAGTCGTGCCGGATGAAATAAGTGCATGGAAACCCGAGATAGCACCACAGGCGATCGTGATGAAGAGGAATGGGAAAACCGTGCCAGCGACGACGAAACCGGTGCCATCAATGAACTTCGTGATCTTGGGCATTTGCAGCTCAGGAGCCACCCAAATGACGACCAGTGCTAAAACAGCCACCGTGCCGATTTTCATGAACGTGCTCAGATAGTCGCGTGGAGCGAGCAGCATCCATACCGGCAGCACGGAAGCAGCAAAGCCATAGATAGCGATCGCCCAAACCAGCCATTTCCCATCTTGGTTGAACATGTCCTTCAATCCGAGTTCATCGAGGTAGTTTCCGCCCGCAACGCTGGCGATGAGGCCCACAATGCCAAAGATCGTCACCGTCCGCACACTGAGGCCCAACTTCGTATGCCCAAAACCCATGATGAAAGCCAATGGAATAGTCATCGCAATGGTGAAAAGGCTCCACGGACTGCCCACCATCGCCTTTACCACCACTAGGCCCAACACGGCGAGCAGGATCGTCATGATCGCAAGCACGCTTACCATTGCGACGATCCCCACCACGGGATTCACCTCCTCCTTGAGCATCTGGCCCACCGATTTCCCACCGCGACGAATAGAGGCAAACATCACAATGGCATCATGCACGCCGCCCCCTAGAGTAGCCCCGATCAAAATCCACAGCATGCCCGGCAGGTAACCGAACTGAGCCGCCAGCACCGGTCCCACCAGTGGCCCCGGTCCAGCAATCGCCGCGAAGTGATGACCAAAGACCACCCACTTGTTAGTCGGCACATAATCTTTGCCATCCTGATGCGTCACCGCTGGAGGCGCACGATGAGAATCCAGCACCAGCACCTTTGTCATCAGCCACTTGCTGTAAAAGCGATACGCCACCGCGAAAGAACACAAACCCGCAACGACCAACCAAAGAGCATTGATCGTCTCTCCACGGTGCAGGGCTGAAAACGCGACCGAACCGGCCCCGAGCGCGGAGATGGCGATCCAGATGAGAATTTGAAGCGGCTTAGGCATAGAGGGAAGAGGCTAGCGGTCATGCGCAATTGCATCAAGTTGGAATGCGTGCGAACTAATAAAATGTCAGTCCTTTTATTGATTTCCACTTGCGCAAGCACCCCACCCCTCCCACTTTCGATACGATGCGTCAGGCCCGTCTCAAAGCCCCCCGGCATTATGCCTTTGCTTACTACCACTGCGTCTCGCGTGTGGTGGATCGCACGTTTCGGATACATGAAGCCGAAAAAGAGATGTTTGTGGCGCTTATGCGAATGTACGAAACACTCTGCCAGGTGCGCGTGGTGACGTTTTGCGTGCTCTCGAACCACTTCCATGTGCTCGTGGAGGTGCCCAGGAAACCAGATGTGCCACTTTCGCAGGAGGATGTGCTGGGGATCGTGCGAAAGGCATTCGGAAGGAGTGTGGAGTACTCGGTGCGATCTGAGGTGGAGCATCTGCGGAAAATCGGAGCGCATGAGGCGGCGCAGAAGATCATCGACAGTTTCACCGCTCGAATGTGGGACATTTCGGCCTTTATGAAGTCGCTGAAGCAGCGTTTCACGCAGTGGTTCAACAAGCGCCACGATCGTAAGGGCACGATTTGGGAAGAGCGCTACAAGAGTACGCTGGTAGAAGGTGGCGGGCCGCCACTGGCGATGGTGGCAGCGTATGTAGATCTGAATCCAGTGCGGGCGAGGCTAGTGAGCGATCCGAAGGATTACCGATGGTGCGGCTATGCCCAGGCGGTGGCAGGTGTGAAAGCTGCGAGAGCGGGCATCGAGGTGGCGGCACGGGCACAGCTAGGCGAGGTGAGGGCGGAGAGCGGGCTCCTTGAGCACTATCGGCGATTGCTTTTTAACTGGGGGATCACGGTGAAAAGCAATGCAGATGGGACAAAAAAGGGAGCTATCAGCCCAGAGGAGCGGCGAAAGGTGATGGAGTCGGGGGGCACACTGCCGGTGGCCGCGGCTTTACGATGCAAAATGCGCTACTTTACGGATGGAGCGGTGATCGGTGGACGTGAGTTTGTGAATTCCATTTTCAAGACGCAGCGACGAAGATTTGGCCCCAAGCGAATCGATGGTGCTCGAAAGGTGCGTGGATTGGAGACTGTGGATGACGAGCCTGTATTGTATGTTCTGAGAGATCTGCGTGTGGATGTTTTCGGGGAGTCTTGAGCTGAGACGTTGTCCGCGAAAGAGGCGGAGTTCTTCATTTTTAGTTCTGCTACTATTTGAAGCTCCTGCCTGCGGCCCCTACACTGTGCCCCAATGTCCAATTCCATCACCCAGGCCCGCAGGGTCATCCAAATCGAGATCGAGGAGCTTCAGCGCCTTCATGGACGGATCGACGCTGCGTTTGATCGTGCCGTTGAGCTGTTGCAGGCCTGCTATGCAGGGAAGGGCAAGGTCATCGTCTGTGGCGTGGGTAAAAGTGGCAGCATCGGACGTAAACTAGCAGCCACACTTAACAGCACAGGTGCCACCTGCGTTGCGCTGGATGTGGGGGATGCCTTGCATGGTGATCTGGGAGTGATCGATCCAGGAGACCTAGCCATCATGCTCAGTCAGAGTGGCGAGACGTCGGAGCTGCTTGCCCTGCTGCCACATCTCAAACGGCAGAGCATGCCTATCCTGGCTCTGACGGGTGTAAAGGACTCCACTTTGGCGAAAAACGCTGATGTCGTGCTCGATACGCATGTCACGCAGGAGGCTTGTCCGCTCAGGCTGGCCCCCACGTCGAGCACCACGGTGATGCTGGTGCTCTGCGATGCACTGGCGATGGTGCTGCTGGAGGCACGCGGCTTTCAGACGGAGGATTTCGCCAAACTGCATCCCGGTGGGGCTCTGGGCCACGCGTTGCTCACTCGCGTGCGCGATGTGATGCGCAGTGGCTCTCAGTTAGCCGTTGTTACTCCAGAGACGACGGTGCGTGAGGCTCTCCAGGCCATGACGCGTGCCCGCTGTGGAGCAGCGGTCGTCACGCATGCGGACGGGGTGCTGGCGGGAGTATTCACCCACGGGGACTTTGTCCGTGCTTTCCAGAAGGACAATGCCATCGCCGAGCACGCTGTGCGTGAGTTTATGACGGTGAGCCCTGTACAAATCCAGGCAGATAAGCTCGCGGCGGAAGTGGTCTCTACACTCGAGAAAAGCCGTGTGGATGACATCATCGTGGTGGACGCCGACAATCGCCCCGTAGGCATGGTAGATACCCAGGACCTCACACGCCTGCGCATCGTTTAATTTGCCACGTGGGAGATCCTGCGCCGTTTTTTAGAAATCCTTTACCTCGCGGTAGTGCCGCACTTTGTAGCCACGCCTTGCCATGAGTTCGATGAGGCCATTGGGGCCAGCGAGATGGCCTGCGCCGACGAGGATCATGGCCTTTTCTCGTTTTTTGAGCATGAGATCGAGCTTATCCACCCACACGATGTTCCGCGCGGTGAGAAAGAGGTTCACAATGTCGGGATACTTATCGGCTTCAGCAAAGAGCATTTTATAGAGATCATCAAGCCGACCGTAGCGCCACGCTTTGATCATTCTCTCATACTCACGCGCTACCACATCCATTTCGCCCATGGTTTGATCGAGCAGGTCACTTTGCTGCTTCTTGGTAAGCGCAGCAAAAAGCTGGATTTGAAAATCTGCGGTCTCTAGCCCCTCTCCTGGCTTGCCCTCCTCCCGAGCACGTTTTTCAAAGTGGGTATCGACTCCCAGATTCGGTGTGGCACCGAGCGCGGCGTATTCCGTCGCGGTGAGCATGAGGGAGACATACCATGGCCGATAGCGATTGAGGTCAGATGCTTTGAGGCCATGTTTTTTGGCCCAGACATTCACCTTTTCCCAAGTCTGGGGCGAGATGTTCTCATTGAGAGAGGCGTCTGCGCTGTACATGCCGAATTGAGCCATTTTTTTCGGCAATTCGGCACTGGTGCTCTCATCCGGCGGTAATTCATAAACCAGCTTGTCCGAAAACATGTAGGCAGCCTCGTAGGCAGGAGCGAGAGGGTAATCCTGCTCACGCAGGATGTGAATGGTACCACAGAGGAAAAGCCGTCCTCCACTGGGACTATCTACGACCCATACGCAGCCATCGCCTTCACCATCTTGGACGTAATCGGCCATGCCCGAAATACCAGTGGGTCCAGAGCTCTCCCCATCCTTTGTAACGCTGGTCGGCAACTGTCGGCGACAGGAGAGGCCGCCGAGAGAAAGCGCGAGCACGAGCAAGATGGAGCGGAAGACGGGCACGGGAGAGCCATTCAGTGACGCACTCAGGCGCAGATGCAACTCCCTTCTCATCTCTGCGACACATCAGACCGCTGCCCGCATCCTTAGCTTGAATTCACCCCCGGTAACTGCCAAGGAATCTCCACGTCCATGTCTCCGTAGTTCAATGGATAGAACGAGGGTTTCTATCCTCCCCCTCACGGGAAATCATTTCACTGGGGAAAAGACGAAGTTGGACACCTTAAAACGAGGGTGGACATTCTTACTTTTATTCTTACTGTTTTCGGCATCCAATTATGGCCTCACTCTGGAAACACCCAAAATCCCCTTTTTGGACGGCCTGCTTCACCGATGAAACGGGCAAGCAAGTGAAGCGTTCAACCAAGCTAGAGGATCGCCGCTTGGCACTCAAAGCAGCGGAGGCTTTCGAGGAAGCCGCGAGGAAGGCCCGCAGTTGTGAACTCACCCGCGCTGCCGCTGTAAAGACGCTCAATGAACTCATGGAACGGACGCATGGTGAAGGCTTGGACAGTCGTTCCACTCGCCAGCACTTTGCAGACTATCAGGCCAGCTTGGCAGCACGTAGCACGAAGGAAGGCACGCTGAAACGCTACCGCCCCATTTTCGACGGCTTCCTTGCGCATCTTGGCGATGCACGCTCAAACGCCCGCCTTGCCAGTGTTAGCACACAAGAACTCGAAGCCTTCCGCGATGCTGAACTAAAGGCAGGTAAATCACCCGGCACGGCAGATTTCGCCCTGAAAGTGCTCAATGGTGTTTTCGAGGATGCACGCCGGAAGGCCGTCATTCTCCATAATCCCGTTCAAGCCGTGAAGCCGCTGGCAGGTGGATCGAGCGAGGAACGCCGCCCCTTTACCGATGCGCAGGTTTCCGCGCTGGTGTCCGTGGCGGATGTGGAGTGGCAGGGAATGATCCTGTTGGCCTTCCATACCGGCATTCGATTGAATGATGCCGCGAACCTCACCCGCGCCAATCTGGACGGTAAACTTCTGCGCTTCCGTGAGGCAAAGACCGCACACCGCAAGCAACGCGCTAGCGAGCGTGAAACCGTGGTCGTGATGGCAAAGGATTTGGTGGACTACTTCAAAAGCCAGCCCATCCCCATGAAAAAGGACGCGCCGCTTTTCCCGTCGCTTCATGGGCGGACAACGGGCAGCGCTGGCGGTTTGTCGAATACGTTCACCCGAATGCTGGAAAAGGCCGGTATTGACCGCGAGCAAGGCAAAGCACGAAAGGGCAAGGGACGCCGTTTCAGCGCCCTCAGCTTCCATTCCCTTCGCCACACGATGATTTCCCGACTGGCGAACTCCGACGCTCCAGAAGCCGTCACAAAGGCCATGAGTGGACATTCCACCGATGAAGCTCACCGCCGCTATGTGCATCTCGATACGGAAGCACAATCCCGCGTCGTGGCGAAAGCTCCGCGCCTTTGGCAACGGGCAAGTGTGGCCGCTTGATTTTCATCCCCTGCCTATCGCCTGCCCAATCCGGCACCTGAAAGCTACCGCCTTAAAAACCGATTGCCCGGCCTAGTGTACCTATTACTCTTCATTCGATCAGCCTACACACTGATCCGGGTCTAGTAAGCCCGCTCAAAGCGTCTCGGTGTGGACGCAAAACGACACCTCCAACGCCGCTAAAACGGCCTGGGGGACGGCAGTGTATGTCCAACCTCACGGTTCATCCCCTGGGGTAAAGACTGCCGTGGTCGGTCTTTGAGCGGCTTTACTACCCCCAGACCACCTGGGGGGAGATTCGGAAAAGTACGGAGGCTTTTTGAAGCATCAAACTCCTATGAAAACACGATACCTCCGAAACTTATTCTTGGCATTCATGATTCTGCATCTGCCCTTTTTTGCTCATGCCGAATGGCGAATTGGTTCATCCGTCGATTCGATGACGGACAAGCAAACAAAAATGGCGACGACGACAAACAGCACTGGCCATCGTCTTTCGATTTATCGCAGCCCCAGTGGCGCTGTATATGGACTTTTCTCTTTACCCGAAACCAACGCTGAAATTCTCGATTCGCGGCTACCTATGTACCGGGTCGATAAACTGGAAGTTGTGGACATGGATAGCGCTAAGTCGGCGGCATCCATTGTTGAGAGAAGCGGGGGCGGGCGGCTATTTGTGAGCAAACCCAAGTGGCTAAATTTTCTCGTTTACCACGGAGAGGGTGAGCCCAAAACGGGGCATTTGCGTGACATCATGGATGGGAAGGCTATGATTATTAGATATTGGCTTTTAAGCGGGGGGCACCGCGAAACGACCTTTGATTTAATTGGAGCAAAGCAGGCCATCGCGGCTGCATTATCGAAAGATGATATAAGCTTATCGCCTCCCATTAAAGCGGCAGCGACTCCATCGGCAGTGTCACAAGGAACCTCAAAGACGGCGTTGGAAGTCTCCAACATCATGGTCAAGAGGGTAAAGGTTCCTGGGACTTTCTTTGGTGAGAATATCGTTTTTCGTTATTTCTTCTTGGTGGAGAACAAGAGTAAGGTGCCATTTACCGGCCAAGTAAGGATTCAACTAATCAACAAGACTACCGGCACAAATGGTACTGCTGAGGGAACATTCAAATGTGAAATTGTGGGAGAGGGCGCTGCAAACAGCTACTTTGACGCTTCCACAGGGCCGGAACGCTTCCACGGCGAATATAGCATCGTGGGCTATCTCTATGAAGTAAAAGTCGGGGAAGACGTAGTAGCCAAGGGAAAGTTCGCGCTAACCGACCGTTTTGAAGATACCACGAAGTAGTGACCCCCTGCATAAATTTGATCTTTCTCCGGCCATTGTCACCGCAGACTTGATATAACCACAGCTTTTCAGCCCCCCTCCTGTCATTATCTTTGCGTAAATCGCCCATTTTTCAATGATTTCACGGTGAGTACTGATTTGTCCTGACCGCGATTTTCACCGCCTCCGACCATGAAAATCACCAAAGCCGAACTCCGCATGGATCAAGGATGGGAACGGCTTTTTGTCACAATCGACGGCCAAGAATACCTTTTGCCAGTCGCAAAACCGATCTTCCTAGCCCAAGGCATGACACAAGCGCCGGAAGCATGGCCATGAAATCCAGCGCCGCGAAATCTTTGTTGAACTTGGAGACGAGGAAGCCGACACAGAAGACGCGCAAGGGATCACAGACCCGGTGCTTGTGGGGATCGCAATTCGGGCGGCCTTTCAAAGGGCAAGCGGCCAACTCGGAGAGATTGCAATTCCGACGGAATCGGAGGCATTCGCTGAAATCCAGCGAATACGCAAATACCACAGAGATTGAGGGCACCTTTTGATGGCTTCGCTCCGCCGGAATCGACAAATGGCCCGATGGCCGCGTGAAGATGCAATCCAAGGATAATCCCATGATAACAAAAGAACAGCTTTCCAAACTCACACGCGACGGGGCCGCACTCTACGGACTCGCCTCTACGCTTGTAGTCGCCCGCGTTGGCGTTACATCGAAAAGCCGAATCTGGCTCCAAATCGGGGAATCGCTGCTCTTGTTGCCAGCTCTCAAAGACTGGACAGAAGATGGTTGTGGCATCGCTGCCACAGGACAGAACGGCGAGAGGCTGTACATTGTTGCCCCTCAAGATGCCGACGATTTGCGGCACGGCGAAGTGCTTGAGTCCATCGGCGAGGGCCGCGCCATCATGACAGAGGAGGTTTGCTTGAGCTTACTCGGAGACGAGGCGTAGGGGTCACTTTCTGCCGCCTCACAGTGAGGAAATTGACGGTCATGACAGATTTGTCATGACCGTTGCATGGCGGCAGAATAATTGTATGTAATCTGGGATTTTTTGCCCGTTTGAGATTCGTAAGGCCGTGGATACTTAGCGAAACAGAGCCGTTACAAATGCATGATCTGCGCCATAGGCTACGCCCCCAGCGAGTCCGGCAAACTGGACACTCCGAGCGTCCATCCTCCCCCTCTTTTTCCGGGGGTTGTGCGGATTGGTGGTAGCCCCCAGTTTTCCGAGGCTCCTTGTGAATCTCCCTCTCATTTTCCGAGCTATACTGTGAGGCACATTTTTCCCCCTGTTTTTCCGAGGGGCGCAAACGCCTGTGGAAGCCTACGTCCCATACGGGATTAAAGCACAACCAGGGCCATGCGCCTTTGACTGTGATTCCACCTTTGTCGCGCGTTTTGAGGAGGTACGAAGCGATCTTGTCTGGCTCTACATCCGGGTTCCAAAGATAGGCGTCATCTGGCATTGGTTCGCCAAAGTCTTTGAGCCACTTTTTCTGCAATCGTGCTCTCCAAGCATGTTCTATGTCGGCATCGTGTTCGATGCCGAGAGCAATGTGCTGATGCCTTCCAGGCCCCTCCCAGACTGAGCGTGCTGGTATCTTTTTCTCTTTGCAGAACCCGCGCATGCAGTCGTTGAAGCTCTTGAGTTGATCTGTTGTGGCCTTGGCAGGGTAACAGACGGTTACGCCAGTCTTGATGAAAGGGCGGAGCGAGTTAAAGCGGGTATGGTTTGATCTTCGCTTATGCTCTGTCCATCCGGGCCGGTCTTTGCGCCCTCCCCCTTGGCGGAGATTGCGCGGACGAGGGGGAACGATGCGCTCTATAATGGCACCGACGGCGGATGCTGGATGAAGTGTGTAGTCCACGCGGAGGGCGGTTTCTGCGCATCCTTGTGCCAGCCTGCATGGAGCCGCCTGCTTGAGGCAATTCCCTTGCCGCTGTCTCCAAGAAAGCGGCGGGTTTTACTGGAGGTTGCCGCTTCCTTTCTCGGGATGGCTGGAGATGAAACGATCAAGTTCCTCCCGGTCAATGAGGCGGCATCCTCCCACGCGGTACGAGCGGATGTTTCCCGCTCCCATTTCCTGATAGAGGCTACTGCGGCTCAAACCGCAATAGTCAGCGGCGGCATCGGGGCGCAGCCAGCGAGGTTGGAGGCAAATGGTGGAAACCGATTTGGCATCGGCTACGGCTTGGTCTTTTTCGTGTTTCAACATAAGGCCGTATGATTCCATACCGACCTCTCACGCTTGGCTGTTGCTCATGTCACGCTATGCGGAAGTGAAAACGGATTTTGTCACGCTGCCGTGCCCTTATCGTCCGCCATTGTCATGCTCTTGGGTGTCACGTATCACGCTTTTGCTTTGTGAGCGGCGATCCCCTGCCACGCTAACGGCCCTCAAGAAGCGCAAAACGTCCATGCAAATACTATTTCATTCAAGCGTGCCTTTTTCCAGTACCGCCATGCATTCAGCCACCGCCTTTTCAGTGGCGTTTGGGAATCCATGCTGCTTTAGCCTTTCACAGAGTCCATCTTTTAGACTGGGAGTGCCTAATGCATTGATGAGAGTGCGCAGGAGTTCGTCAATGCGGGAACGAGTGATTCGTTTTGGCTTCGGAAATTGATTGGTGGAAGTTAGGCTGATGAGTTGGCTGTTATCCATCACCCATCTCACATAGTCATTGACGCATCGTATCAAGAGCGTGCTTTCACGGCTCTCTGTGGCATTCTTACCTCCTTTGCTCCGAGCTGGTTTGCGAGCTATCCTTGCTGCTTTTTTCGCCTCTTGCTCGGCAAGCTCTTGAGCCTCCCAAGCCGCAATAGCCGGTCTAATTTTGTCTTGATGTTTCGGAAGCATTTCATCGTAATAAACGCTCAATAATGGGCCGACGACTGGATGAATGCGGCGAACTCCATCCGGCAGCTTGCCCACTTTGGTATCCACCATTGCCCAAACAGCACCCATCGTGTGACTGTCCCAAGTTTGCACCATTTCCACACGGATTCGCCATGCTTCATTCTTTCCGTCCTGAATCACTTGCAGCGCTTCACTCGCGGAAACTGCGGGGCGCATGCGGCTGACAATGGCATCGGCATCGGGCAAAGTCAGATACTCATAGAACGCTCTTTCTGCCGCTACTTTGCTTGCTTGGGGTATTGCGGCGCAATCGCCGGCGAGGGGTGGTGATGGCGCAGATTCAACCTTTTTCTCAATACTTTTTTTCTTCGCGGACATGGTCAGAAAATGGAGTCGATTGTGCAATTACCTGGTGATGCGTCAAGCCAGTGAGGGCAGCACATTCAGCCCCTCTGCCGCCGCGACTTCACGCTGCAACCCGTCAAAGCTCAGAAATACCGCAGCCTCCCATTTCAAGGCCGTAGCGATGTGTAGCAGGTCAAAGGAACGAGCGCCGCGCTTCATCGTGTGTCGTTCGCTCAGTCGATCCACTTCTACCGCTATCTCTGTCCAGTCCGCACCGGCTTCGATGACCACGCCGGATTCCAGATCGTTCTCGAATTGCGCCAGCATGGACATTGCTTCCGTCTCCAGATAGCCTTTCTTCGGATCACGAGAGCGCAGGTACACCTGGAAGCGCACCGCCTGCCTGAATTCGTAGGCAAGTAAGGGAGAGATAACGATTGGACCACCTATGGCCTCCAAGGTGGCAATGGCACGCTCCGAATTCGCCTGTTGGCGATAGAGAGCACACAGAAAGGAAGTGTCTGCGCAGTGCATTAGCCGTGGCAGTGTTCAAGTTCTGCCTCGCGCATCGCCTTCACTTCCGCATCGCTGAAAACCCGGCTGCCCCATGTCTTCCGCAGTCGGGCGCGGAAATCAGGGAGAGGGACGCTTTGCGGCTTGGGTGTGGTTGGGAGGAAGACTCCCAGCTTCTCGCCCTTGTTGAAGACAATAACTGGCTCGCCTGTCGAAAACAGGCCGAAGAAAGGCGCAGAGGGATCAAGGACTAGGGTGGACACGGCTGCATGATTGTAACCGCCCCTCTCGCCACATGCAATACGCACCTCTCCCTTCTACTGGACAGAAAAGACAGCCTGGGATAACCATGAAAACGAGTGGACGTATTCTTACTTTCATTCTTACTTTGAGGTTTTACGACGCCTAAAAACGCTGGAAGCCTTGATTTTACAAGCGTCTCCGTAGTTCAATGGATAGAACGAGGGTTTCCTAAACTCTAAATACAGGTTCGATTCCTGTCGGGGATACGCTTCTTACCTTTTAGACCCAATGCCGCTAAGCAAAAAAAGCGAAGAGGGGCGAAAAGAGTGCTGTACAACTGAGTAGCTGAGTCAACTAGCGGTAGATGGTAAAGCCATCCAGCCCACCGCGATACGAACATCATCTCTCTGCACGCATCCGCAAAAAACTCGGCGTCGAGCAGTTGCCCGAGGAACTGCGGGCAGAACCAACGCACCAAGGGCCGCGACGCAAACTTCTCGGTTGGCAACTCATCGCCGGCATGGTCGCCCAAAGTCTGCACGCTTGCGGCAGCCTGCAGCAGATCATCGGTCGTTATTTTGCTGTGCGCATCGGCTCCGCGGCGCTAAGCCAGCGTCGTTTGAAGATATCCACCCAAGCTTTCGATGCCTGCATGCGCCACTCCCTGGTGCCGCTAGCCTGTGAGCAGCGGCATCCAGCGTGTTTTTTCGCCGGGCTGCGCTTGGTCGGCATCGACGGTGGGCAGTGGAACCTGCTTAACACCGTGCAGATCAACGCCCAAGTGCCCAAAAGCCGCAGTCGTCGTGCGCAGGCAGCCTTTGCCAAGCTCTCCATGAGCACGCTGGTCGAGCCTGGCACCCATGCACCGCTGGCCGTATCGATGTCACTGGGTGCGCTCAATGAGAAATCGCTGGCCGATCCGCTGCTCGCCGCGCTACCAGCTCGCAGCCTGCTCATCGCCGACCGCGATTACGGGCAGGCTCCGATGCTCAAAGAACTGCAAAAACATTCGCAGCGCACGCAGAGTCACTTTTGGTCCGAGGTGCGGCAAAAGCTCTCCGTGCGAGTGCAAAGCGTGCATGCCGATGGCAGTGCGGAGGTGGTGGTGAGTCTGCGCGAGCGTGAGAGCCCATGCGCAGACTCGTCAACAACAGCTCCGTCCAAAGCTGACGAGAAGCAGACACCCGAGGCGAACAAAGCGCGGGGCCGCCCGCGCAAACATCCGCCGATGCGCCAGAGCGAGTTGCCAGTGCGCGAGATCGTGGGGCGAGTGCGCAACGCCGCTGGAGAGTGGGTGAAGGTGCGGCTGTGGACGAGCCTGAGCGTGCAGCAGGGCAGTGCGCGTGAGTTGTTGGCGTTGTATGCGAAGCGCTGGGAACAGGAAGTCTTTACAAAGAACTCAAGCTCGTGCTTCACGGAGGGCATTTGCTCAGCGCACAACGCACCGAGACAGCACAGCAAGAACTCGCCGCGCTCCTCATCGCCAGCTCACTGGTGGCTGAGGAGCGACTAGCCTGCGCACAGAGCAGTGAGGATGAAGAAGTCCGGCAGGCAGGAGCGCTGCGCATCAGCATGAGCCACTGTTTGGAGCACACCGTAGCGCTGCTACTGGTGCTGGAGGCAGCGCAGGGCCTCATGGACGAGGCGGCACAAGGAGTGCTGGTGCGCCGAGTGCGAGAGCAAATCGCCCAAGCCGCGTTGCCAGCGCGACGAAGACGTAGTTGCCAGCGCAAGGTGCGACAGCCCGTGAGCAAATGGCCACGCCTGCTCTCGACCTCTTCTCTCCAAGCCAGCGACGATCTCATCATCGACCCTTTTGCTTAGCGGCATTGGGTCTAGTAACGGCTCGAAGGCTATCTGTCGTGTCAGCAACGTCTTGCGCTCGCCGTCGCCTGATCCGAGTCGTTGATATGGCTAACCAACAAAGTCCACCGCCATGCCCCCTAAACAGATAGCCGTGATTATTGTCAGTCTGGCGCTCATCTTCTGGATCATTCCGTCCAGCTCATTTCTTTCTGGACTTACCGAAAACATGGCCCCCGGAGTTGTTCCGGCGCACCGCTGGGCAGCGAACCTTGATTCCCCCGATAAAGACTTAGTGCGAGAGAGCCTGTCATTCCTCACCACGCGAGCTGATCCAGTTGCCGTTGATCGAGCGATACTGCTTTTGAAGCATCCAGACGACTACGTCTGGTTGAACGCTGCCTACTACATTGGTGCGTGCAAGCGGCAGGAAGCTACACCTTACCTCATCAAGGCTCTTCGTCACACAGCCCGGAAGTCATTAGACGAGAACGTGTCTCGGCTGGAGTCGATCACTGGGAAGCACTTCGGACGCGATTTCGAGGCGTGGAGAAGTTGGTGGCAGAATGGCCATCCGAACGAAGTAATCGCATGGGACACCGGTCTCGGTTTTGCGCCGAACTGGAAAGTTGAGAAAAAGTTATGAAACCAACAAGGTCAAACAAAACGGATACAGGCCTCGAAGGCTGTCTTTCGTGCCCGCAACGTCTTGCGCTCGCCGTGGCCTGATCCGAAGCCTCGCCCAATTAACAAGCGTCTTTCGCGACCATGATCTTCCTAGCTCAGAGAGGTGACCCGATGCCATTATGGTTCCCGTTTTTCTTTGTCGGGATGTGGCTGTTTATCAGTTACAAGGTTGCACAGAGTGGATGGAGAGCCTTTGCCGAGCGTCACGGCGGCAGCGTTGGTCGCCCTAAGGGGCCTTCATTCGGATCTCCTCATACTAGGTTTAACGGGTCTTGGCACGCAAACTACAGCAATGTCGTTCGTGTTGTTCCAAGCACTGAAGGACTTTGGTTTTACGCTATGATACTCTTTAGAGCCTTCCATCCGCCATTTTTCGTGCCGTGGAGCCTGGTCACACATGTGGAGTCCCTGTCCACTTGGTCTTTGGGAGGTTACAGAGTTCATATTCAGTCAGAAGCCGGATCTATAGCGGTGAGGCTGCGATGGACGTTTAGAGATGCATTGCTTCAGTTTCGGCCCGATCTGCTCCGACCAAGTAACACGCCCACTATCAGTCAGTTGCCCTAGACATGAGCTTCCACCATAAACCAACCAAGGAAGGCGAAACAAAACGGATGCATGCAACGACTCGAAGGCTATCTGTTGTGTCAGCAACGGCTTGCGCTCTCCGTCGCCTGATCCGAAGCGTCTCGCCCAACCCAACAAGCCACCGAAATGCCGCACGAGTTTGAGGTCACAGTTGATTCGTCCATGATGAAGGCCGCTTGGCACGCTTGGTTTTTCCGGGGACAGCGCATCTGGACTCTGCTGGTAGCCGCTGGGCTCGTTCTGGTCAGTGCCTACTTTGACTCTCGCTCGGGAGGTCTTGGCACTATTTCGATCATCGGACTGACAGTGCTTGGATTGGCGGCTCTTATCTTTGTTACCAGCTACATGATCGGGCTGCGTCGCTCGCTCTCCAAGCTCGATATGATCACAGACGGCAGAGCTGCATACCGCCTGACCGACGAGACCATCGAGGCACGGAGTTCGCTTGGTTCCGTTTCACTCGCATGGACAGCCATTGCCGAGCTGCGGAGATACAGAGACCTAGTTTTGCTCGGTTTCCAAGGTGCCATGTATTCCATTGTTCCAGCCTCGCAGATTCCAGACGCATCCCTCGCCTTCATGGTGGAGAGGTGCAGGGCCGCAGGGGCTAAGATTACCGACCGATGAATCCAGCAGACAGAACCACAGGGCAACCCAAGGGCGAACAAAACGGATCTAGTAACGGCTCGAAGGCTGTCTGTCGTGTCAGCAACGTCTTGCGCTCGCCGTCGCCTGATCCGAAGCGCTCACCTCTCAGCGCCATGCGTCTCTCAGCAGCATTGATTGTCCTATTCGTTTGCTTTGTGAGCGCATGTAGCCGGAATAATAGCTCTATGGACGACATCCCAGCAGCCAACAAGTCAGATGGTCGAGGTCTCTTCCTTTCATGGAAGCACCCCAACTCACATCGTACAGCGATTCTTGAGGAGATGGATGGCATGGTTTGGCTTTATCTATCTCAGCCCGAAAGCACCAAGCCTGCGAGAGACTGCCCAGCCTCCGTGTATATCGAAGGATGTCGCTTCGGATCGAGCACTAATTGAGCATCCAGCCTCCACAGACTTCTCTACTGTCTGGAGCCTTGATGGTGAGTCCGTTGGATTGCGGCATAGGGGCGAGATCATCAGCATGATTGTCGCAGGACAACAGCGAGGCCATTCGAGAGCACTCAGGATCACCAGTCCGCTTGGACTGCCATTCGACGACATTTTGGCCACATCCACCTTCACGAGTAGTCCGCCACAGCGATGAACCGCCATACTGAACCACCAACGGCGAAATCGGGTGGAGGTGACAGGATTGGGCCTGTCAAACCTCCCTCACCATCCGGCCAGGCAGATCACTAAGCTTTGATTTCCATTCCACCTCGGCTCCGTGATGCAGTTTGATCCAGATCGTTGCCTCCTTCGTGGGCTGTGCCTTCAGGCTTTGCTAAAAGTCACGGTGGCTGCGCTTAGGCGATCCATGGCTTGATGACTTTTCCGGCGACGTCGGTGAGGCGGAAGTCGCGGCCTTGGAAGCGGTGGGTGAGGCGTAGGTGATCAAAGCCGAACTGATGGAGTAGGGTGGCGTGGAAGTCGTGCAGATCGACGGGGTCGCGGGCGATGCTCCAGCCGATTTCGTCGGTTTCGCCGTAGATTTGGCCGCCTTTGATGCCGCCGCCTGCGGCGAGCATGGTGAAGGCAAAGGGGTGGTGGTCGCGGCCTGTGGCGTTGGGATTGCCGCCGCGGTTTTCGCCCAGTGGAGTGCGGCCAAATTCACTGCCCCAGATGATCATGGTGTCATCGAGCATGCCGCGTTGCTTGAGGTCTTTGATGAGTGCGGCGATGGGCTGATCGGCCATACCGGCGTTGAAGGCGAGTTCATTGTCGAGGCCGCTGTGGTGATCCCAACTGGCGTGCATGATGCTGGACAAAGCGCACGCCGCGCTCGACGAGGCGACGTGCGAGCAGGCAGTTGGTGGCAAAGGGATTGGTACTGGCCGGGGCCGCCGCCGCGTGGCTTTGATCTTGGCGTCTGGACGATTGACGCCGTACATTTCGAGGGTTTTGGCGTCTTCGCCTTTGAGGTCGATCAGCTCCGGGGCGGAGGCCTGCATGCGGAAGGCGAGCTCATACGCGGCGATGCGGCTGGCGATCTCTGGATCGCGGATTTGGTCGTAGCGGCTCTGGTTGAGCTCCATGAGGGTATCCAGGCCCTTGCGCTGGAGGTTCATGGGGATGCCGGGCGGGTTTTTCAGGTTCAGGACGGGCTCGCCCTGATTGCGAAACAAGACGCCTGCATAGGTGCTGGGTAGGAAGCCGCTCTGCCAGAGGGATGCGCCGCCGCTGGTGCCGCGTCCGCTGTTGAGCACGACGTAGCCGGGCAGATTCCGCGACATGCTGCCGAGGCCGTAGTTGAGCCACGATCCGACGGTGGGTAGGCCGAACTGGGCGCGGCCGCAGTGCAGCACGAGCTGGCCGGGATGGTGATTGAACTGGTCCGTGTGCAGGCTGCGGATCATGAGCCAGTCATCGGCTTGTTTGGCCATGTGAGGCAGTAGGTCGCTGAAATCCATGCCGCATTGGCCGTGCTTGGTGAATTTCCGCGGGCTGCCCATGAGTTTGGCGGTTTCTTTGCGGATGAAAGCAAAGCGCACATTCTTGGTCATGCTGTCGGGCAGGCTCTGACCGTTGAGTTCATTGAGTTTTGGTTTCGGGTCAAAGAGATCGACTTGGCTGGGGCCGCCCTCAAAGAAGATGAAGATGCAGTTCTTTGCTTTGGCCGGGAAATGGGGTGCTTTGGGCAGTAGGGGATCGGCTCCAGCGGCGGTTTCAGCGCTGAGGAGGCCTTCTTGAGTCAGGAGCGAGCCGAGGGCGAGTGCTCCGAGGCCGCTGGCCGTCGTGTTGAAGAACTCGCGGCGTGTTTGCTGGATCTGGTGCTCGACAGGATGCATGGGGTGAGTGCCCGGTTCTCGGGGATCTTGGGTTGCGTGTGTGTGAATAAAACGAATTTCAGGGCAGGGGACTTGCTTGGAGGCGGGACTCTGGGGGATGAAATGAGCTTGCCCCCGGCTCCGCCTGCGCAAACCGGGTGCCGCGTTCTCCATCTTCCCGCACTTTTCCCATGCCGACTACCTATCACATCATCCCGCCGCAGTTCATAATGATCTCGTCCGTGCTGCTATCAGCACCGTGGCTTCTATCGACCGCAGAGGCGGAGGATGCGGCCCGTTTTTGTGGAAGGCCAGTGCTCATGGCATCCGCACGCATAATGCCATCAAGGCGCTGCATCTCGATCATCTCTTTGGCAGTGCCAGGGTGGCTGCAAGCCGGGTGCGGAGAGGTGAAGGTGATCGACAAGAAATTTCTCTGCCAGTGAGGTCTGGGATGGCAATCTGACTCGGTCAGAGTGTGGCCTTCCGCGCCGTTTTGGAGCGCTGCATGGAGCTAGCGGACAAATACGGCATCGGTCAAGTCCATGTGGACAATGCCTTCCACTACCCCTCTGGGGCGGCGGCTACGCGTGATGGATGCGGCGAAGAAGGGCTACATCGCCCTACACAACTGCACCTCCACCCTCGGTGAGAGGTGGTGCCCTGGTGGTAAATTCCCGTGCTGGGCACCATCCCACTCCTAAATGTCCTACCCACGCAGGATGCCTGCGGCTTCCGATCTGTGATCGACTGGGCTACATCCACCGTGGCTATGGGCCAGCGTGCGGCAGCTGAAGCGTGTGGGCAAGCCTCTCCCGCTGGTGCTGCCGTCGATAAAAACGCACAACCCACCACCGATGCCAATGAAGCTGCGTGGTTGCTGCCTTTGGTGCGCATAAAGGCTACGGCCTGCTCTGCTCATCGAGGTGATGGGTGGCATGATCGGCGGTGGACTGCCACGCTGCGTGGTGGCGGTGCGCATCTCGACATCAAGTCCGTGTTTTCCTGCGGGTGAAAAGCGCACGAGCAGCTTTACTTCCAGGTCATTCATCCAGATGCGATCAGCAGTGGCCTCTTTGCCAATGGTCGTGGCTTCAAAGAGAATGTGAAGGCCGTCATCGACGACATCCTCGGTCACGGAATGAGTCCTGCATGCTCCCCTGGTCAGCCAGAGGCGCAACGCCGCACACCGCCAAAGCCGGTGGCTTGCTCTTCTCCACCGCTGAGGTCGAGGCGTTAATGAACCTGCCACCGAGTGTGGCTTCGCGAAATT